>JAUXCV010000110.1 GCA_030618675.1 Acidimicrobiia bacterium
GCGACCGGGTCTGGTCGATCGTTCTTCGGCGACCAGGCTGCGTGACTCGAACGGGGTGTCGTCCCGCGCAGGGATCTTCCGTAAGCCTTCCGCTCGTTGACGGACTGATGTGGAGCCTCGTTGTCCCGTGTCATGCCGGATTCCTCTTCTCTTTCACCGGTGTGTTCCCGGCTCCCGACTCGATCGGTGTCAGCGATTCGAGAGCGACGTCCCTATCTGCTACTCCGGCGGTGACCGAAGCGCTCGCATAGAGCATGAGTGTGAGGAGATACAGGATCAGGAGAACGGCGATCGGTGCGGCGAAGGCACCGTACTCCGGCTTGGCGATCGACCAGCTGATGATGACGGCAAGAAGGGACTTCAGCACTGAGATGCCGATCGCCCCCACTACTGCGCCAACGATCCGTGCCCGATGCTCGGGTCGAATCCCACCCAGGACACCGAGCAGCAGGTACACGATCGCGAAGTCGATGAGGAGAGTGACGAGGAGTCCGCCGACACTCCAGACTGCCGTCGGAATTCCGGTCGGTGCGAATCCGTCGACACTCCGGGCCACGGAAGCGATCACGTTGGGGATGGCGAACGAGAGCAAGATGAAAGGGGCGATGACGAGGAGCCAACCGAGGAGCCGGGCGCGAGCCGTCACGAAGGCCCGGCTGTCCGGGCGGGCGCCGTAGATGAGGTGTAGCGATTTGCTTGCTGCAGCCATCGCTCCGCCTCCTGAATACAGAAGGAGCAACAGACCAACCAATGACGTGCCCCGCCCCACTGCCCGTAGCTGTTCCGGGTCGATGCCACCCGTCCCGACCAGACCGGGGAGAGCCCGCTCGAGGGCATCGGAAAGGCTTGCCGTGAGTTGATCCGACCCGAGTGCTGCGGCTGCTCCGTACCCGAACGCGAGGAGCGCGAACATCGTGATGAACAGGTAGTAGGTGGTTCCCGCGGCGAGGAGCGAAGCGTTCGCGAAGGAGAATCGATTGAACGCACGATATGCGATCCCGGCGATGCGGGAGCGTTGGTCGATACTGCCGACAACCTTGGGAAGATCCTTGGGATGTGGATCGACCGATTCACCCGGGATCGGAGGCGGGGAGGAGACGGTGGCCATCGCGGCGACTCTACCGTTCGGCGCCCTTCACAACAATCGGTCCACACCGTCGGATCAAGCTCACACAGCGAGTCGTTTGTGCTAGAAGATCAGTGAATAGGCGATGCAAGAGTGTGGGAACCGACCTGGATGCATGCGCCGAATCGCCTCTTCTTCCCTCCCCTCAGGGGAGGGTGGCAGCGCCGCCAGGCGCTGACGGGAGGGGTCAGAAGGTTCCTCATCCGGTTCGGCCCTCGACCCCCTCCGCCGCCTTCGGCGGCACCTCCCCCTGAAGGGGAGGAAGAGAACCGCTCCCTATCCGCGCATCTTCTCGGATCCACATCAGGGGTGGTCGTAAGCACAACCGATCGAATCGGTGAAGGGGTTCATGCGATTCCGGTGAGGAGGGCGACGAGTGATGCGTCGTCGAACTCCCTTGGGTTCGTCGCCAGTCGGATTGGAGAAGCGGTGGCTGCGAGGGCGCGGCGCTGGTCGGGTGACTCCACACCGACGCCGCGCAGCGTCGGCTCGAGACCCACGGTGGAGACAAGGTCGGTGAGCATGGCCCGGGCTTCGGCAGGAGTTGCCACCCCCATCATCCCGAGGACGTCGTCGATCGCAGCCCTGACATGATCCGGACCCCGACGATCGGAGCAGTCGTTGGGCCCGACGGCAGCGTTGTACTCAAGCACAGCGCCGAGCGTGAGGGCGACGGCGTGACCGTGCGGGACGTCGTATTCGGTGGTCAGATGGAACGAGAGGGCATGAGGTGCGGTCGTGGCACTGATGTCGATCGCGTGACCGGCAAGGTGGGACGCCGTGCACATCGCAGCGCGCGACTCGGGATTCGGCCGGTTGACGGCAGTTTCGAGATGATCGAGCGCCAGGAGCAACGCAAGACGGGCATCGGCATAGGAGGTGTCAGTCGACCGCGTGGACCACATGGATTCCATCGCCTGAGCCAGGGCGTCGAGTCCCGTCGATGCCGTGACGGCGGGTGGAAGCGAGTAGGTGAGTTCGGGGTCGAGGATGACGTGATCCGGCAAGAGCGCGGGATGTCCGATCGGTCGCTTCTCGCCGTCGACGGTGAATACTGCGTAACGGGTCACCTCGCTCCCCGTTCCCGCGGTGGTTGGCACCGCAAGCAGCGGCGTACCCGGCGCTTCGATCGGCTGCTCGCCGGTGAGGAACGGCGTGGCATCCGACGCGAAGGGTGCGATGACGCGAACGGCTTTCGCCAGGTCGATGACGGACCCGCCCCCGATAGCGATGATCAGGTCGGGTGGAGCGGAGCGGAACCTGCGGATTGCTCCGTTCACGTCTCCCGCTGAGGGGTCCGCCGGTACATCGCGGATCATGGAGGCGGTGCGTCCTGCGAGTGCTCGTTCGATCACGGGTGCTGCGCCGCATGCCTCGTATGAAGCACCGCCGGTGAAGACGAGCACCGAAGCCGGATCAAGACTCTCGACGAGTCGGACCGATGACTCGATGCTCCCGGGGATGCATGTGTGGCTCACGGGACCAGAGTAGGAGTTTGAGTAGCGGAGGAAGCCTTCACTGACCACTGACCACTGACCACTGACTACTGACTACTGACTGCCGACTACCGATGACCTTCCCCAACTAGGCTCATCGCACCTGGAGGAGGAACCATGGCGAAGACAACTGGTGGAGCGGTGATCGCGGCGATGCTTGCTGCGGAGGGGGTTGACCGGGTTTTCGGTCTGCCCGACGGGAGCTATCAGGGTCTCATCGACGGTCTCGATGCGAACGGCATACGGCTGATCACGCCGCGACACGAGTCCTCGGGTCTGCACATGGCCGCTGCATACGCCCGACTCACCGGGAAGATCGGTGTCGCGATCGCATCGAACGGCCCCGGTGTCGCCAACGCACTTCCCGGCGTCGCCGTCGAGAACGCCGAGGGGAATCGCGTCCTGTTCATCACGTCGTCACGCCGCTCCGGGATCACCTATCCCGACCGGGGAGGGACCTACCAGTACTTCGATCACGTCGGCGTCATCGGACCGATGGCGAAGTGGTCGGCGTCCGCAGCGACGGCCGGCCGGGTCCCCGAACTGCTTCGCACGGCGTTCCGGAAGACCTTCACCGGCCGTCCCGGAGTGGTTCACTTCGACGCACCCGAATCCGTCATCAACGGCAAGACCACCGCGCCGGCGCTGCCTGCCCCGTCCACGTACCGGCGGACCGTGTCGATCGCGCCCCGCCAGACCCTGGTCGAAGCTGCCGCCGAGATGCTCACGGCCGCCGACGTGCCGATCATCCACGCCGGCGGCGGGGTCATCCACTCTCAGGCCTTCGTTCCTCTCGCCATGGTTGCCGAGATGCTCCACGCTCCTGTGACGACGTCATGGAGCGGTTCCGGTTCGATCACTCACACAGACCCGCTCGTCTGGCCGATCTCATCGATCGAAGGCTGCAATGAGGTTCGGAACAAAGCGGACCTCGTTCTCGTCCTCGGGTCGCGTCTCGGCGAGACCGACTGGTGGGGGAAGGCGCCGAACTGGAACGCCGCCCAGAAGGTCATCCAGGTCGACATCGACGAGGCCTCGCTCGGACTAAACAAGCCGGTGGACCTTGCCGTCGTCGGCGACGTCGGACTCTTCCTGGAGGCCCTCGCTGCGGAACTCGACGGTCGGCCGAAGCCGACGGCGGAGCGCAAGGCTGCCGTGAAGGAGCTCCAGGCCAGCCGGGACCAGAAGGCGAAGAAGCTCAAAGAGAAGCATCTGTCGGATCGATCCGTTCCGATGGGGACGGCGCATGTCCCGACCATCGCTCGTGGGATCTTCGACAACGACACGATCTTCGTCGCGGACGGTGGGAACACGGCCGTGTGGGGTGCCTTCTTCTGGCAGATCCGCGAGGCGGGGATCACGCTCGGGACACCGCACTTCGGACACCTCGGCGCCGGGGTCGGCCAGGCGCTGGGCGCCGCAGAGGCGTTCCCCGATCGCAACGTGTGCTGCATCATCGGCGACGGTGCCTTCGGGATGCATCCTCAAGAGATCGAGACGGCGGTGCGCAACGGCTACAAGGTCGTGTACCTCGTTGTTTCCGACCGGCAGTGGGGGATGGTGAAGATGTCGCAGTCGGTGGCGCGGCGCCCCGTCAAGATGATGGTGAAGAAGCAACTCGACGCAGACGAGACGACAGGGACCGACCTCGGCGAGATCGCGTACGACGCTCTCGCCAGGGCGATGGGTGCGCACGGGGAGCGCGTCTCCGACCCATCTCAGTTGCCGGCGGCGATCGAGCGCAGCCTTGCGGCCGGAACCTGTGCCGTGATCCACGTCGACGTGGATCCGCAGAAGAACCTGTGGGCGCCGGGCCTTCTCCACTTCAAGAAGATGCATCAGGAGCCGGGGGGGAAGTGATGCTCTCCACGGTCGTGCTTCTTCTGGCGGATAGCGTTGACGAAGCCGTCCTGAAGTTCGACGAGAGTTCGCTGCTGCTGCTCAACGTCCTCATCGGGTTGATGATGTTCGGGATGGCACTCGGCATCAACACGGAGGACTTCAAGGCGATCACCCGGACTCCGAAACCGGCAGCCATCGGCCTCGGTGCTCAGTTCATCCTGCTCCCGTTCGCAACGTTCCTCCTGACTCTCGTCCTTGATCTGCCGGCATCGGTGGAACTCGGGATGATCCTGGTTGCGTCGTGCCCCGGCGGGAACCTGTCGAACGTCATGACCTATCTGGGGGGTGGGAACGCACCGCTGTCGGTTGGGATGACCGCTGTGTCGACCGCCGCGGCGGTGGTGATGACGCCGCTCAACTTCTCGATCTGGGGGCGTCTGAACCCGGTCACCGAACCGGTCCTCGAGTCGGTCTCACTCAACCCGGTCACCCTGTTCGTGACGATCGTTGTGATCCTCGGCATCCCGCTGACGCTCGGCATCCTGTTCGCCCGATGGAAGCCTCAGATCGCAGGCCGCCTCGAGAAGCCGTTCAAGGTCTTCTCCGTCGTCGTGTTCATCGGCTTCGTTGCGGTGGCGCTGGGGAACAACTGGAGCAACTTCATCACCTACATTGGGTTCCTCGTCGGGATCGTGGCTCTGCACAACGCTCTCGCTCTCGGGTTGGGGAACGGGTCGGCACGCCTGGCTCGCCTCGATGTCCGGGACCAGCGAGCCGTCACCTTCGAGGTCGGGCTGCAGAACTCCGCTCTCGCTCTCGTGCTGATCTTCACGTTCTTCGACGGTCTGGGCGGCATGGCGCTGATCGCAGCGTGGTGGGGTGTCTGGCACATCGTTGCCGGACTCACCCTCGCCGGGTTCTGGTCTCGCCGACCTGTCGCGGTCCCCGGCGAAGCGATCGCATGACCCGCTCGGTTCTCGTCACGGGTGCCGCCGGCTACCTCGGCAACCTCCTCGTCCAGGGTCTCGCTGCCGACCCGGGAGACCTCGAGGCGATCGTCGCCACCGACATTCGCGAACCTGCCCAACCGATCGACGGCGTCACGTTCGTCACCGCGGATGTTCGCGACTCCGGTCTCGTCGACACCCTGCGTGAGTACTCCGTCGACGTCGTGGTGCATCTGGCCGCGATCGTGTCTCCCGGCAAGAAGCCGGATCGGGCGTTGGAGCATTCGATCGACGTTGGGGGGACCCGCAACGTCCTCGAGGCGAGTCTCGCCGCCGGTGTGTCGAAGGTGATCGTGTCTTCCTCCGGAGCGGCCTACGGGTACTACCAGGACAACCCCGAGTGGATAGATGAGGAGGATTCGCTCCGCGGTAACGCCGAGTTCGCGTACACAGATCACAAACGACTCGTCGAGGAGATGCTCGCCGAATGGCGCATCGAGCATCCCGAATTGGGGC
>JAUXCV010000341.1 GCA_030618675.1 Acidimicrobiia bacterium
TCTTTGAAGGTCGCTGAGGTCAGGGGCAAGCCCTCGACAGGGGGCCGGGTGGGGCCAGAGGGGCCTGTGGGGACGGGTCCACCCTTGTGGGTCAGGACTTTGCCATTCTTGTCGCACTCTGCCAGCCGCTGGGGCTGACCGCGAAAGTAGAGCACGTCGTCTATGCGCGTCACCTCGATGACGTTTGCCTGCTCCTTGATCCTCTGGAACTGATAGCGCCAGGGGGGCTTGGGATTGCGAGACATCACGTCGTAGGTGTGCCCTTTGATGAGCTTGAAGTGGGTCATAGTTCCTCTCTTCTACGGCACTGCCGCTATGAATTGGAGAAGGGTAGGGGAGCCCGAAGACTCCCCTACCCGGTGGGGTCACTCACCTACAGAGCGCGCAGGCGGACGTTGTCGATGAGAACCATGGCGTCCAGGTTCTCGATCTTGGCGTCGAGGTGGTTGTACATGATCGTTTCGATGCGATCGTAGTTCTTCTCGAACTCCGAGAAGATCCTGGTCGAGTCGAGCATCCCGAAGATGAGGTTCTTTGGGTTGCAGAGCATGATGAACGAACCTTCTCCGATGGTGCCAGGAGCAGCCGCGCCCGCGACCACCGCGACGGTGAAGCCGAGGGTCAGGTTGGCGTTGCCCGCCTGGATGTCGACTTCGGAAGCCACGCCAGTCGTGGTCGACTGGAGCACGATCCTGCCGGTGCCATCGTCGTAGGCGATGTTGGCGCCCAGTGCCGTGTTGATGACGTGAGTCAGGATGACGGCCTCGAAGGTGCCGGTCGGGAGCGTGATGGCCGTAGCGCCTGCGTTGTCGATGTCGATGAGCAGGGCGTTGTTGCTCGACGTGATGACGAACGGACCCTGCTGGATACCGATGACGTAGGCCGGGGAGGCCACGGCGCCGGTCGTTACCGACATCGTGTCGGGGATGAGGGGAACGGGGAGGATCGGGGTGCCGATGGGATTGCCCGCCGAACCGCCGCCGAGGACCCTGTCACCGAGGTTGGTCTCGCGCTCGGAGACGTAGTCTTCCCAGTCCACGACCAGCGTGTCGCTCATGATCCAGCGCATGCCGGGATCGTTGCGGTACTCTTTGGGGAGCATCCGCTTGGCCTTGGCCAGGAGGTTCTTCGAGATCGAGGCACCCGCCGCGTCGAGGACGTGGCTGGACTGGGCCTGGAGGTACCAGCCGTTCAGGCGCTTGAGGAGCCTGGAGGTGGGATCGGTACCGCCCGCGTAGGTCGTGATGTCGCCCATGAGTGCGAGGTACTCGAAGTCCGTCGCCATGCGCTCGGTGAACGCGTTCATGATCGTGTCTTCCAGGCGGTTCTGCTCGATGTTGCCCTGGAGGGACTCGGTCGTGATGTTCCACTGGCTGCGGAGCTTCACAGCGGTCAGGGTGACCTTGTTGAAGTCGGGCTTGGAGAACACGGTCGGGGCGCTGTTCTCGCTGGCGGACTCGGTGACGGGCTCACCGACGTGCATCTTGTCGATCTCTTCCACGGGCTGGCCCATGCGATGGAACCGAACCTGGGGGAGGAGCGTCGAGTATCGGCGCACGAGAGTGATGAACTGATCCTGCTGACGGGGGTTCAGGAGACCGCCGCTGAGGAAATCGCTTGTTTCGAGAGTCTTCTCGATAAGAGCTTCTTGCTCTTTCAACATCTGTATGTTTCCTTTCCTTCTCGTGAAGGGATTTGGGTTCGGAAGTTACTTGCGCTTGGCCCTGCCCCTGGAGACTGCGTTCGTGATGACGCCTCCCCAGACGCTGCCGTCTGCGCGCGGCGCGGTGAGGTGCTCCTGGCCGACGAGGGACTGGCGCCTTCCGCCGGTCTTCTCGACCACGTAGACACGCTTGTCCATGTCGTCCATCGTCTTGGCGACATTCTCAGTGCCCTTCGTGATCTCGTCGATGCGCGCATCCATCGTCTTGGCGGTGGCCACGAACTTGGTGTTCATGTCCTTCACCAGAGCGGCGAGCTTCTCGTTGATCTCGGAGAACTCCTTGGACACGGCTTCGGCCACGAAGGTGCGAAGCTCTTCGCTGTCGAGGAGGACATCGTCCTTCTCGGCATCGTTGTCTTCTTTGCCCTTCTTGGCTTTGCCCGCGACCACTATGCGGACTCGTCGCCGTTGCTGCGGAGTCATGTCCTCATCGGGCATGTCCTCAGCCATCGGCGTTTTGCCCTTGGCGGCCTTCTCCGTATCGGCGTCCTTGGACTTCTCCTCGGCGGCATCGGCGGGGGCGACATCGGCGGAGGTGCCTGCTTCGGCACCCGCATCCGACTTGTCGGCCTTGTCGTCGACGGGCTCTGCGGGAGTTTCGTCCTCGGTCGTCTCTTCGGGGCGGCCCAGTGCCTTATTGATCGCTTCGCGGAGGGAGGCGGCCCCTGCGTTGATGACTGCATCGAAGTCACTCAGCGGGGCGCCCGAGGTGGCGCTGGCAATGGCTGCGCGGAGACCGTCTGTGCCGGGAAGCTCAAC
>JAUXCV010000490.1 GCA_030618675.1 Acidimicrobiia bacterium
ATGGCGAGCTTGCGGATCCTGGCGATCAACTGGCCGGTCGTCAGTCGGGGTGCTTCGTCGATGATCCGGTCCACTACGGCACGTGCGGTGTCTTCGTCGAGGTGTGTTGTCTGCCACACAATGGTCCGGGCCCTGCGAGGATCGATCAACCCAGCAGAGAACGCCTCGAACACCTTGGGGAGGCGGTCGCGTAGGTCGAGGGCAAACGACAGCTCGACGTCCGCGGCCCTTCGGGTGAGTTGCAGCGCGGCTCGCAGTTCGTACGCAGCGCCGTCCGCGGCACTCTCGTAGCCCTCGCCTTCTTCATCCTGGTAGGCGGTGACGATCGACGTCATCGCCTCATACGTCTCCGCGGCGTAGTGCGACGCCATACGCTGTCGTGCGCGCAGCACGGTGATCCGGTCGTCGCCGCAGATCCGATCGAGGTCGATACCGGACAGGACGATCCCCAGGAACGGGCCCGGCTCCATCTCGTCGAGACCCGTCGGGATGCCGCGTGCTTCTCGGGCGACCGCCCCGCTGATCATGTCATCAACCATCGTGTCGAACATGTCTCCCAATATGACAGACGGGTGTGACAGAAAACACGCATACTGAGGGAGGAACCAAGAAATCTTCCTCTGACCGGAGAATTCCGCGCCGGGTCGAAGTCGGTCGACGGAACCTGGCTCGGCGGAGCATTCCGCCGCCACCCCATCACATCACCCCACCCGAGACGGCGTCGTCGGCGATCGGAACTGCCGGCCTGGTGTTCTGAGCAGCCGGGCGGTATCGGCGGCGACTGCGGCAGATGTAGCGATCAAACCCGGGAACAGCGGGTCCGGGTTGTTCCATGTGGTTGGAGAGCCGTCGGGGAGGGCGACCCATCCGCCGGTCGCCAGGACGAGGGCGGCGCCGGCTGCGACGTCCCACTCATGTTTGGGAACGAGCGTCCACGTGGCGTCGGCGCGACCCGCTGCGACGAGGGCAGTCTTGTAGGCGACGGAGCCCGTCGGCACAACGGTAAACGGCTCGTTGGCGAAGCGCTCCCATTCGCCGCGGCGCACCTCGGAGCGGGAGGCGAGGACGATCGCATCGGCGAGTGAGGTGGCAGCGGTGGCCGGCCGATGCCCGGTGTACTGGACGCCGGTCTCGAACGAACCGGTGATCCTTTCCCCGGTGGCGGGGTTGCAGACGCCGCCCGCAACGGGTCGGCCGTGTTCGATGAGACCGATCGAGATGCTCCACTCGGGGATGCCTTGGACGAATTCGCGGGTGGCATCGATCGGGTCGACGATCCAGACGCGGTCCCGGCCGAGCCTGTCCGTGCCATCTGCCGTCTCTTCGAACAGCCATCCTTCCCCCGGTCGAGGGAGCAGGCTGAGCAGAACGTCGTTGACAGCGAGATCCGCTGCTGTGACGGGGTCGTCGGCCTGTTTCATCGTTGCTTCGATGGCCCCCGGCGTGAACGGCTCGAGCGCTCGTACGGCGACGTCGAGCGCCCGGTCGATGCGGTTCAGGTCGTCGAGACGGCTCACACCGATCACTCTACGGGGCGGCGACGCCTTGGCGTGGTTCCCTGTGAAGCATGATGGTTGATGCTGCTCTCCACCCATGGCCCTGAAAGGCAGGCAGGTGCGTAGAGTAGGCGTTCGGCCGACGTGCAGAGAGTCGAAGGATCA
>JAUXCV010000032.1 GCA_030618675.1 Acidimicrobiia bacterium
GTTGCGAGCCTGCTCGGCCAAGGAAACGGCCAAGTCGAAGTGGTCAACCCCGAATTCGACCGGCACGATCGTTTTGGCCTGTCCTTGATCGGCCGAAATGTGCATTGGAACGGCGAAAACGACCCCTACTTCACCGAGTTCGATGCCACATTCAGGATCAACAACTGACGGGCTGCGTACCCGCCTTCGGGGGTAGTTCGACCCACTCTCACAGGAGTCTGTACGCCCCACTCAGCGGGGCGTACAGACCCGCCCTCAGTCGCCCATAACCGGCTGGGTGAGCGGCTGAGACTCCCGGATCTGGTCTGCATTTGGTCCGCGAGACGACGCGAAGTGGTGCGATACTGAGCAAGGCAATGCGAGGTCAGAACCGTTGGCGTGTCAGGCTTTCCAGATGGAAAGGCTGACGCAGCCGGATCGTCGGAACGGGCTTGTAAAGAGAAGGTCATCGGTTCGAATCCGATACCCGGCTCGTGATCTGATCATCGTTTGTGCTTACGACCAGACTATTTGTGGTTCTAGGCACAAACGATGGGTTCGTGCTGGTAGATCAGCTCTTGATCTCGACGACGATCAGGTTCGCCCAGAGCTCCGACCCCGTTTCGTTGGGGTGATATCCGTCCGATCGGAACAGGTGATCGCCGCTGTCGCTCTCACCGTGCCAATCAACGATCCGGACGTTGTCGTGGCGCGCCGCAGCATCGCTCAGAGCGCCGTTGGTCGACGACTCCCAGCCTCTCGGCACGCGGACGTTGACGAAGATCACCTCATCGATACCGTCTGTGATCGCCATCAGTTCATCGATCTGGCCGGCGCTGGTCCCGGCGTTCGTTCCGAGAGCCACGACCAGGATGTCCGGCGGGCCGCTCTCGGCGAGTTGGCGTTCGAGAGCGTCGATTCCGTCGCTGAAGGGTCTCCCAACCTCGGCGTCGATCACAATGTCGTCGACGAGATCGGTGAAGTGATCAGAGGCGCCCACCATGATCGAATCGCCGATGGCGACAACAGTTGCAGAATCGTCGTACGCGTTGGCCGTCCCCAGTTCGGTGCAACCGGAAACGAAGAGGATGGCGACGAGCGCGGCGATAGGCGTGAATCGTCGGAGCGTGAGCATGACCATGATTGAACCATTCGCTAGCATCTACCGACCATGGGCCCTATCGCTGGACGTCGATTTGGTCGACCATTTGGTATGAACCGATCACCCGAGGAGGATTAATGGACTACGTCGTGAATCTGCATGTGGACGTCGAGGACGAGAGAGCGCTTGCCGTTGCCTTCATGGAGTGCCCATCCGGGTCGTTCAAGGGTGAGGGCAAAGCAAAGATCGGTAGGAACGACTCGAAGGGCCACGTCGCCGGTGACCTCGCCAGCGCCCGCGCTCTCCGTGCCGTCGAGGCCGCCTTGATGGAACACATCCACGAGCAGATCGACCGCTGCACCGACGTGGGGTAATGGTCGTGTGATCGGACGTTTCGGAACACTGCTCCGCGGGCTTGCGTAGGAGGCGTGGGAGGCCGTGTTCGGCGCGAAATCCCCGGTTCTGTCACACCCCCTGGATACCCTTCGAGCATGGTGTCCGAGCGGGACCGAAAGGTCCTTGACTTTGAGGGCTCGTGGTGGCTGTTCCCTGGACCGAAGGATCGGGACATTCGCGAGTATGTCGACATGAGCGCGACCCGCTACTACGAAGTGGTGCGCCGGCTCATCGACAACGATGACGCGCTCGCGTACGCCCCGATGACGGTCCGGCGGTTGCGTCATATGCGCAACAACCGCCTTGAGCAGATTGCCCGCAGTATCGGAACGACACGTTGAGCGAAGAACCTGCTTCCCCCCGATTCCGCGAGGAGTTCGATGAGCTAGCTCGTCGAATCGGGATCTACTCGTGGTCGACGATCGGCGCCGTGATCCTCATCCTGTTCGGTGGATTCATCCTCATCCAGGGGCGGATCATCTTCGCACCGCTGTTCATCGCTCTGATCGTCGTGTTCGTGCTGAATCCGTTCGTCAGTGCTCTCCAACATCGCGGGATCCACCGGCTCATCGGGGCGGCGATCGCGTTCTTCGGACTTCTCGCGGCGCTCGTGGTGATCGGCCTCATCGTCATACCGAATGTTGCCGAGCAGGCTCGCGGGTTCGCTACCGAGTTTCCGCTCCTCTATGACCGGCTCATCGAACAGGTGGTCACGTTCGGCGATCGATTCGGTCTCGACCCTTCTCTCTGGTCCTACGAACAGATTCTCGAGTACCTCAATGATCCCGAGAACCAGGACACGATCCTCTCGATCGTGTTCGATCGTCTCGGGACACTGACGACCGGGGTATTCGAGTTCATTCTGGTCTTCCTCCTCGGTCCTGTGATCGCGTTCTACGTGCTGATCGACCTTCCGAACGTGCAGCAGCGGTTGCTCGAGATGGTCCCGGAACGCAACCGGCCAGAGGTGGCCTACGTCGGAAGGCGGCTCAACAACGCGGTGGGTGGGTTCCTCCGGGGGCAGCTGTTGGTGGCGATCATCGTGGGAGTGATGCTCAGCGTCGGATACTGGCTCATCGACTTGCCGTTCTGGATGCTGATCGGAATGGTCGGTGGTGTTCTCAATATCGTTCCGTTCCTGGGCCCGTGGGTCGGAGGCATCCTCGGGGTCGCCATCGCTTTGACCACGGCCGACTTCTCGACGGCCGTGTGGGCCGTCGTGGTCGCGGTTGTTGTCCAGCAGATCGACAACAACTTCGTTAGCCCGAGTGTCCTGCGTGCCACCGTGCGTCTCCACCCGGCCGTGACACTCTTGGTGCTGGTCCTGGCCGGAGCTGTTGCCGGATTCTGGGGGATCGTTATCGCCGTGCCCCTCACCGCAGCGCTCAAGATCATCTCCGGCTACTGGTGGAGAACGAGGATCCTCGCTCAGACGCCACACGATGCTGCCGAATCGATGCTCATTGAACCACCGCAACGCAAGTTCTGGACTCGTGAGATCGAGGCTGTGAAGATCCCAGCCGAGGATTCGGACGGCGACAGCGATGACTCGTAGCACATACCTGACCGATCCCGGCTGACTGTCTCGTGATGATCGATATCGCCGTTCTCGTGTTGGTTGTACTGCTGGTGATTCGCGGCTGGATGAGAGGGCTGGTTCGGGAGGCCATCGACGTCGGAACACTCGTGCTTGGTGCAGTTCTCGCTTTCCGACTCGCCCCGACGGTCGGACGCTTGCTCTCCGATCTCACCGATCTCGCACCGGAACCGGCGCGTGTTGTCGGTGGCGCAGTTCTCTTCATCGCTATCTGGGTTGGGGCCGCCATCCTCGGCTCCGTGATCAATAGGTCGATCAAGCACCTGCCGGGTCTCTCCACACTCAACCGAATAGGTGGAGCGGCCCTCGGTGTCGCATACGCCGCTGTGCTCGTGGTCATCGCGGTGACCTTGTTGTCGGCTGCGCCGCTGCCGGCCACTGTGGCCGATGAGGTCGAGCGATCTGAGGTTGTTGCCTTCGTCGTGGAACCCGGCAGCGTCGCGCAGCAAGCCATGAGCCTGGTGTCGGGCGACCGGGCTCTCCAGTCGATGATATGGATTCGGGGCGCTGTGGACGACTGGGCGATCGATCCCCGGTTCACCGATGTGACACTGCCGGGTATGGACACCGACCGCGGTGTTCACGCCTCGAGCGGTGCAGCGGTTGCGCTCTATGAGAAGATCAATCGAGATCGGGCTGAAGCCGGCCTCGATCCTCTCGACTGGTCGGAACCGATGAGCCTCATGGCGGTGACGCGGGCACTGGGCGTCTACCGCTCCGGTTCGTTCACCGCGGCGTCACCGATCGCGGATCGGCTCTCCGAGGTCGGCATCGCGTCAAGCGTTGCGGACGAGTACCTGTTGTTGACCCCAACAGCCGACGGCCTTGCCGAGGCGGCGAATACCGGAGAGGGATTCGCCACCGTCGGTATCGGAGTCGTGGACGGCCCCCTCGGACTCATCGCCGTGGTCGTGCTGACCGGCTGAGAGCCCGGAGGCGACTACTGCTCGGTGTCGTCCTCGTCATCGGACGGTTCGACGGTCTTGTCCTCATCTGACTCTTCGAGCGGAGCCTCATCGTCCGGTTCGTCCGACTCCTCCAAGTTCTCCTGGTCCTCCGTCTCCGTCTCCGGAGAGGCTTCAGGGTCATCGGCCGGCACGACGGCAGGCTGCGGATACTGCGCGGCTGCGTCAGACACGGCCTGCTTCGATTGCCGCTTCCCGAGGACGATCGCGGCGATGATCGCGATGACACCAACAACGAGCACGACGCCGAGAACGATCCACAACCACAAGAGGCTGCTTCCTCCGAACTCGGACTTCGCGTAGATGTCCTTGTCACCGCCGAGGATCGGCAGATCCCACCTGAGGCGACCGTCGGCAAGCACCTCATCGGCGTTGTGCTCGACGATCGTGCCCGGCATTCCGAGAATGAAGTTCGCAGAGAAGATATCGTCGGTCATGCCGGATGCATCGAGGCCGATGTCTCCGAAGTCCTCCTCAGAGGCGGAGATGCCTGCCGTCAGTTCAGCCGTCTTGTCATCCATCGTGAAGGAGAAGTCCTGGAAGAGGGGATCTTCGGAATCGGTCACTCCGGTTAGATCGTCCATTGCCGTATCGACGTCGGCGAACTCCTTCACGAAACCGGTGAAGGTCATGTCGCCTTCGGTTCGTGTTGTACCGACACCGCCTTCGGCCCCGAAGTCGAACTCCTCGAAGAGATCGTCGACACTTCCGTCGTTCGACTCGATGAGCTCACGGAACTCCTCGTCGAGGCCGAACTCGAAGGCCGCGGTGGCGGAACGGTCCTCGTTGATGTCGACGATGACGTTCATCTCGGCGCGACAGGCGACGGTCAGCAGGGCGATGCCTGCGATGAGGAGAAGCAGTTTCTTCATGGGATACCCCCAAGGGATCGTGATTGACCGGGCCGATGGTAGACCGTCGCCGGTCCAGTGAGGCATATCCTGGTCCCCCGTGACTCCTGAAGCTCAACGACTCCACGCCACCCTCGTGGCAGCGTTCCCCGCCTACGTGACGGCCGCGTTCAGCGAGCGTGGGTATCCACTCGACCGGACGACGGCCGAGGCGATCGAGGAAGCGACCGCGGTTCTCGATGCCGAGCTCGGTCTCGAACTTGAACTGCCGTATCGCGAGCAACGCCGCAGCCCGCTCGAACTCTTCCGGGAGGCACTCGAGATCGTCGCCCTGTCGCTGCTCGACACCGGTGTGTTTCCGACGGTCGCGGAATCCACGATGGTGGAAGGCGATACGTATGGTCTTGCCCCCGGTTCGTCGAGCGCACTCGGGGCCGAGGCCCACGAAACGCATCTCGCGTGGGGCGCGGCGAAGGCATCCGCGTTCATGACGGGGCAAGCGGCGGTGTTGAAAGATCCTGTGATCCTGCTGGTGACGGCTGATCGGGGGGACCGTGATGCGATCTTGCCCGTGCTGAAGTCGCCCGGTGTGGATTGCCTCAGCGCACGGAATCCGGCCGCCGTGGCCGGTGCGATCGAGCAGCGAGCGGTTCTGATCGCTTTCGTCGACCTGGTGCATCGATCGGCCCGCGGCTCGGTGGCTCGCCTGGTCGATGCTGGTGTTCCCACCGTCGTGTACGGCGACGGCGTCGACGATCTCACCGAGACCGGCCTGCTCGCTCAGGGCGTCCGAGCGGTTGTTCGCCGGCGCGACTTCGTAGCGAACCCCGCACGCTTCCTTCCTCCACTCGCATAGTCCCCGTCTGCGTTTGAAGTCGGCAGGATTTAGGGCCTTTCGCCCCTAGGGGAAGCACTTGGGCCGGTTCCGGCGTGTACCAAACTGCCGGACATCAAGCGACGGTGCTGGAGCGAACACGTGGGGGATGCTCGCGAGATCACCGGGGAGGCATCATGATCAATTCGCACGACGTCCTGTGGGGACAGACGCTCCTCTACACGGCGTACGTCGTGGTGATGATCTCGGTCATCATCTGGTTCGCGTACTCCGTCACGAAGGAGGGAAAGAACAGCACGGTCTCGAAGACATTCTTCTGGGGTTTCGTTGCGGTGCTCGTCGTCGTGGGCTTCTCCCTGCACCTCGTCACGTACAACACGATCCCGTGGGTGAAACAGGACATGCATCGCGGAGACACGGTCGCCGCCCAGCAGTTCGACATCGTGGTCGAGGATCACGAATTCATCCTGCCGGCCGATGAGATGATCGTGCAGTGCAACGAGCTGATCCTGTTCGATGTCACCTCGAACGACCTGACCTATGGTTTCGGCCTCTTCCGTGACAACAACTCGATGGTCATGCAGATGCAGGTCGTCCCGGGCCATCGCAACGACATCCTGTGGAAGTTCGAAGAGAACGAATCTCTCGCGATCAGATCCACGGAGTACTCAGGTCCGGCCGGATACCAGATGATCGTTCCCGACGCCGTCACCGTCGTTGGCTGCTCGTAGGAGGCGCACGATGACTACCAACACCGCACCCACTTCGAGTTCCAAGACCGGCTTCTTCAAGACCCTGATCGACGGGAACGAGGGCGGGTTGAAGGCCGACGGACTCACGCCTGCCCAGAAGCTGTCGCTCCGCTTCGTCGTCATCGGGCTGATCTACTTCGGATTCGCTGCGATCGAGGGCATGCTGATGCGGATCTACCAGATCGAGATCATCTCCTTCATCGGAGTTGAGCAGTACTTCGGGATCCTGACGGCGCATCCGCTCGTCGGGATCTTCGGATCCTCGTACATGATCGTGTTCGGCGCCTTCCTGTTCGTCGTACCGTTCCTGATGAAGAAGCCGCTCTGGAGCCTCAAGGTCGGACAAGCATCCTTCCTGCTGATCGCTATCGGCACGTTCACGTTCTGGGCATCCGGGTTCATCTCGCACTACGCGGCGCTGTACACCCTGTACTGGCCGCTTCCTGCGGACTTCGATCAGTTCAGTGCCCTCGGCGGGTCGTTCTTCATCCTCGGCATCGCCCTTGTGATGGTCGGGTCACTGCTGTTCGTGCTGAACGTCTTCAAGTCGATCATGTACACGCCGGAAGGATGGGAGAAGCAACCGGGTGGAGCGCTGCTCTCGTCGGCGCTCGGATTCACGGGACTCGCCAACCTCTTCCGCAAGGAGAAGAAGGAGCATCTCGTTCCCCTTCCGGTCGCGGCGATCGCTCGCGGTTCGGTGGATGTGGCGCTCAACGCGCTCATCATCACGTTCTCGGGCGTGCTCATCCTGGTCTACATGGTCTGGCATCTGTTCGGAGTGAATCTCGCGGACACGGCGATCGATGCTCTCTTGTACAAGAACTGGTACTGGTGGGGCCTCGATCTCGTCGCCGATGGACTCGTGCTGATCTTCGTGGCTGGTACGTGGTACCTGCTTGCCATGCTGATCACGGGCAAGAAGCTGTTCATGCAGAACATCGCCCGGGCGGCATTGGCCGTCGAACTGATCGTGTCCTGGACCGTCTGGTCGCACCACCTGCTGTCCGATCAGTCTCAGCCGGCGATCCTGAAGATCGTATCGGGTGAACTCGTGACGGCCTTCGAGCTCATCACGCAGGGCATCGCGATCTTCGTCACACTGGCGACGTTGTGGCTGGCCCGTCCTTTGAAGATGACCAACGAACTGAAGTTCCTGCTCGGTGGTCTCCTCGGATTCGGTCTCGCGGTTCCTGCCGGGATCATGCAGGCCGACATGGGTCTCAACCGGATCCTCCACAACACTCAGTGGATCATCGGGCCGCATGTGCACGTTGCGATCATCGTCGGCCTGGGCATGACCCTGTACGCGGCGATCTACGCGCTCTGGCCGCTGCTGACGAACGGCGTGAAGCTCTACAGCCGGTGGATGTCGACCGTCCACTTCTGGGGCACCCTCGTCGGCGGCATCGGTATGGGTGCCTTCATGGGCATGGCGGGGCTGCAGGGCATGCTGCGCCGCACGATCTACATGGAGGGCGAGTTCGCTCCGTACATGTGGCTCGCCGGTATCTCGGGTGCGCTCATCCTGATCGGCTTCGTCTTCTTCATGATCAACATCATCATGTCGGTCGGGCTCAAGGGCCTGCTCGGAATCTTCACGAAGTCGAAGCTCGACACGAAGGATCTGGTCCCCGCGGATTGATCTCCCTCGATCCCGGGCCACGGTGCTTTCAGGCGCTGGGCTCGGGATCGATCGCGAGCGCCTCGGTCGGGTCGATGTCGATCACGCGTGATCGAATCCCGGCACGCTTCTGGTCGGTCGAGATCAGAAGCGTGGCTCCATCCGGGATGGAGGTGCGTTTGACCTCGTCGGTGAAGTTGATCAGCACGATGGTGTGTTCGGTCCCATCGGCTCTGATGAAACCGAGGACACCATCCGGGACGTTGTCGATGAACGCGATCCCGCCTCGATGCAACGAAGGACGTTCCTTCCTGAGTCGAAGGAGCCGCCGGTAGAGATTCAGGATCGACGACGGGTCGTCGATCTGTGTCCCAACGTTGCGCCTATCCGCATCATCCCCGAAGGGGAGCCACGGCTCGGCGGCGGGACCAGTGAACCCGTGACCGGCTACGGAGGACCAGGGCATCGGTGTTCGGCATCCGTCACGGCTCATTCCGGGGACGCGACTTCCCCACGGATCTTGTGCCTGTTCGCACGGTACGTCGGTGTCACGGAGCCCAAGCTCATCTCCGTAGTAGATGGTCGGTTGCCCGCGCAGCGTCAGCAGCAGAACAGCGGCGGCCCGGGCGTTCCGGGATCCGTACCGGGTCGCGAGGCGTTGTTCGTCGTGGTTGCCAAGCACGTAGTTCGGCCATCCGTGGGGTGGGATCGCCGCCTCGAGGCCCTCGACGCGACCACGGATCGCAGCGGGGTTCCAATCGGATTGCACGAGGGAGAAGTTGAACGGCATATGAAGTTCGTCTCCGTTGCCGTAGTAGTCGGACCACCGGTCCCAATCGAAGACATGGATCTCCCCGACGGAGAAACGGTCACCATCGTATTCGTCGAGGACTCGGCGGATCCCCCTGAATGCCTCATGGACGTCGGGATGACCTTTGTCGTGGAGGTGGTCCCAGTCATCGTATCCGCTCATCGTCGTGAGCTCGGCGCCGCCGTTCGACGGTGCGGCAGGCGGGTTGTCGGCGAGATCCGGATCCTTCATGATGAAGTGGGCAACGTCGATCCGGAACCCGTCGACTCCGCGGTCGAGCCAGAATCGCAACGTGTCGTGCATCGCAGCGACCACTTCGGGGTTGCGCCAGTTGAGATCGGGCTGTTGAGGAAGGAAAGAGTGGAGGTAGTACTGGCCGGTCGTGTTGTCGTATTCCCAGGCCGGTCCCCCGAAGAGCGACTGCCAGTTGTTCGGCGGTGACCCATCGGGTTTCGGGTCCTGCCATACATACCAGTTCCGCTTCGGATCGCTGAGCGATGACCGAGATTCGACGAACCATGGATGCTGGTCCGATGAGTGGTTGGGGACCCAGTCGACGATCACTTTGAACCCGCGGTCGTGGGCTTCGGTGAGGAGGAGATCGAAATCATCGAGGGTTCCGAAGATCGGATCGACGTCTGTGTAGTCGGCGACGTCGTATCCGAAATCGGCCATCGGTGACGTGTAGAACGGCGATATCCAGATGGCGTCGACACCGAGCGTGTCGGAGAGGTATCCAAGACGCTCCGTGATGCCGTTGAGGTCGCCCGTGCCGTTACCTGTCGTGTCCCGGAACGATCGTGGGTAGATCTGGTAGACGACTGCGGTCTTCCACCACTCGAGGGCGGGGTGCGGGGATGTCATGATCGAAACGCTACAGCAGAGCTTGCGGGGTGACTTGTCTTGATCAGTCGCCGTGCCTCGCAGCGATGACGGTGAAGGGGTGTTCGACCCGAAACCATGCCCAGCCGTGGGCATCGAGCGTGATCGTTGTTCCCTCGAGTGAAGTTCCCGGCGCCGTGGCCAGGGTCGCCGTCGGCGCCAGATCCACGTCGAGATCGGACGTCACGGGAGCGTCTGAGAAGTTCGCTACGACGAGCACGGTCGCGTCCGCGTCGGAACGCACGAATGCGAAGACCGCAGAATCGGATGCAGGGACTAGCCGGAATGCCCCGGCGCCCAGGGCCGACATGCCGGCCCGGAGATCGAGCATCTTCCGTGTCCAGAGCAACAGAGATCCGGGATTGTCGCGTTGGGCGGCCACGTTCACGGCAGCGGGCGAGTACCCGGGTGACGATACGACCGGCAGGTACAGGTCTTGCGGAACGGCGGTTGAGAAGCCGGCGGTCGGAGAAGAGTCCCATTGCATTGGGGTTCGGACTCCATCCCGGTCTTCGAGGAGATGCTCGTCGCCCATTCCGATCTCGTCGCCGTAGTAGAGGAACGGACTCCCCGGGAGCGAGAGCAGAAGGGCATGGAGGAGTTCGATCCTCCGGCGGTCTCCGTCGAGGAGGGGAGCGAGGCGCCGCCGGATCCCGACGTTCTTGCGCATCGACGGTTCCGGGGCGTACCGGTCCCACAGATACTGCCGCTCTTCGCCGGTGACCATCTCGAGTGTCAGTTCGTCGTGGTTGCGCAGGAAGATGCCCCATCGGCATCCATCAGGGATGTCCGGGGTGTCCTCGAGGATGCTGATCACCGAGCCGGCGTCACCCTGGGCCAGTGCCATGAACAGTCGTGGCATGAGAGGGAAGTGGTACGCCATGTGGAACTCGTCGCCCTCGCCGAAGTACTCGACCACGTCGTCGGGCCACTGGTTCGCTTCGGCGAGGAGCATCCGGTCGTCGAACTCGGTGTCGACCATCGCACGGAGACGCTTCAGGTAGGTGTGCGTTTCGGGGAGGTTCTCGCCGTTCGTGTTGTCGCGTTCGTAGAGGTAGGGGACCGCGTCGAGGCGTAGTCCGTCGAATCCGAGTGTGAGCCAGAAGCGGATGATGTTCTCGATCTCGTCCTGAACGGCGGGGTCATCGAAGTTGAGGTCCGGTTGGTGGTCGAAGAACCGGTGCCAGTAGTAGGCGCCGGCGACCGGGTCCCAGGTCCAGTTCGAATCGTGGGTGTCGGTGAAGATCACCCGTGCATCGGGGAAGCGGTCCGGTGTGTCGGACCAGACGTAGCGGGATCGGAGCGGTGACCCGGGCAGACGCGCTTCCTGGAACCATGGGTGTTGGTCACTCGTGTGGTTGACGATCACGTCGGCAATGACCCGCAAGCCCCGTCGATGAGACTCATCGAGGAACGTGCGGACATCGTCAACGGTTCCGTAGCGGGGGAGGACCGATCGGAAGTCTGAGATGTCGTAGCCACCGTCGCGTAGTGGTGATTCGTAGAACGGGAGCAGCCAGATGCAGGTGACGCCCAGCCACTCGAGGTAGTCGAGTCTCTCGGTCAGACCCGCGAAGTCTCCGACACCGTCCCCGTTGGTATCGAAGAACGCGTAGACCGGAACCTCGTAGAACACGGCATCGACATACCAGGGTGCTTTCACAGCTCCAGACTACCGCCCAGCTATCGCGCCCAACAGATCGAACACTCGAGATCGTGATGGGGGTGATCGGGCATGACCCGTCTCCACCCCACCGTGTCCTTGGTCAGACGGCGATGGGCAAGGGCCTCAGGACCGGAACAGCTTGCGCAGGATGAACAGCGTGACGAC
>JAUXCV010000138.1 GCA_030618675.1 Acidimicrobiia bacterium
GGCGACCGGACGCCTCGGGGGGGCGGCGGCCCTCGGTGCGTCACTGCAGGCCGAGAGAGCGGATGTCACGACGTCGACCGATGGTGGGGAATCCACCTACTACCACGAGTTGAGCCCCGACTACTACTCGGTGACCTCTGCAACCTTCGTGGGTGCCCTCTACGACATGATCGGGCTTGTGAACATCGCCGATGGCGCCGATCCCGACGGCTACGGGTACCCGCAACTGTCCGCCGAGCACATCATCGACCAGGATCCGGCTCTGATCTTCCTGGCCGACACGAAATGCTGCGGTCAGGACGTGGGAACGGTCGCCGAACGACCCGGCTGGGATTCGCTCACAGCAGTCCAGGCAGGTGCCATCGCTGAGCTCGATGACGACATCGCTTCCAGGTGGGGACCCCGAGTCGTCGACTTCGTCGAAGCGATCGCCGAAGCCGTCGCAGTGTTGCAGGAAGCATGAAGGGAGAGGAGATCCGCCCGAGTCGCCTCCGCTGGTGGTGGCTCGTCGGAGCCTTTGCGACTCTGACTGTTGCGGGTCTCGTCGCGATCTTGATGGGGGCCGTCGACCTCGACGCGCGATCGGTTCTGCTCTCCGTCGTCGATCGGTTGCCGTTTGTCGACGTCGACTCGGGGCTCAACGGGCGACAGGAAGCGATCCTCTGGGAACTGAGGATGCCCCGGGTCGCTCTCGGAGGGATCGTCGGAGCGATGCTCGCCGCTGCCGGTGGTTCCTACCAGGGGTCGTTCCGAAACCCGTTGGCCGATCCGTATCTGCTTGGTGCTGCCGCGGGCGCCGGTCTGGGCGCGACGATCGCCATCGCGTACGGGGCATCGCTGCCGTCGACCCCCATCGACGCCCTTCCGTTGCTCGCTTTCATCGGCGGTGTTGGTGGTGTCGCGGCGACGTACGCCATCGGGTACTCGGTGAAGGCAGGGAGAACCCCGGTGACGCTCATCCTGGCCGGCGTCGCCGTGGCGGCCTTTCTCACAGCGGTCCAGACCTATCTCCAACAACGCAACGCTGAGACGCTGCGTGAGGTGTATGGATGGATCCTCGGACGCCTTTCGACGGTGGGGTGGGGAGAGGTCTGGCTGGTTCTTCCGTATGTCGTCGCATCGACGGTCGTGATCCTTCTCGGGGCCAGAAGACTCGATGTCCTGAGCGTGGGCGATGACGAGGCTGTGACCCTCGGCGTGGATCCATCGAGGGTACGGCTTGTCATGGTGCTGGCGGCAACGCTCGGCACTGCCGCAGTGGTCGCAGTGTCCGGATTGATCGGCTTCGTAGGAATCATCGTTCCGCACGCCGTGCGGATCGTCTTCGGATCGAGCTATCGGGTCGTTCTGCCCCTGTCGATCGTGTTCGGCGCAGCCTTCCTGATCCTCGCGGATCTGTTGGCACGCACGATCGCCTCTCCGGCGGAGATCCCGATCGGCGTGGTAACGGCGTTCTTCGGCGCACCGTTCTTCGCCATCGTGCTTCGCTCCTCGAGAGGGCTCGGATCATGACCGTGGCGCTCTCCCTGAGCGGTATCAGCGTCCGATTCAACGGGTCGAGGATCCTGGATTCAGTTGATCTGGAGATCGCTCAGGGCGAGTGGCTCGGGATCATCGGGCCGAACGGCGCCGGCAAGACCACTCTGCTGCGTGCGATCACCGGTGC
Organism: Acidimicrobiia bacterium; assembly: GCA_030618675.1. GTDB lineage: Bacteria > Actinomycetota > Acidimicrobiia > Spongiisociales > UBA5794 > JAHEEL01. The sequence continues at coordinate 1,667 of JAUXCV010000138.1, forward strand.
GGTCGAGTTCGAAGGATCGGTCACGATCGAAGGGAACAGGTCATCCACGCTGAAGCGCCGGGATCTCGCCCGGTCCGTTGCCCTCGTACCTCAGCATCCGGTCCTTCCTCCCGGCATGCGGGTTGTCGACTACGTCCTTCTTGGACGAACTCCGCATGTCCACGCTGTAACCGGCCCCTCCCACCATGATCTCGACGTCGTCGCGAGGACCCTCGAAGCCCTCACGCTCTCGGCATTCACAGATCGCGACGTGACGACGCTGTCCGGCGGGGAACTCCAACGGGCCGTCATCGCCCGAGCACTCGCCCAGGAGTCGCAGATCCTTCTCCTCGACGAACCGACGACGGCGCTCGATATCGGGAAGCAGCAGGAGGTTCTCGAACTCGTGGACCGACTCCGTAAGGATCGGACGCTCACCGTTGTCTCGGCCATGCACGATCTGACGATCGCCGCTCAGTTTCCCGACCGACTGGTCATGCTCGCAGAGGGACGGGTGGTGGCGGAGGGCGACGGGCGGACGGTTCTCGACCCGGTCCTCATCCGTGACCACTACTCGGCCGACGTGAGGATCCTCGACGACGGATCGGGAGGGATCGTGGTGGTTCCGCTGCGTTCTCAGGAACCGATGAGCGACTCGAAGAACTGACCGACGAGGAAGCTCAGCACACCACCGGCGATGCCGATGCCGAGGTTCTCCAACGCCGAGAGCACCGGGTTCTTCTTCGTCATCATGGTCTTTGTGGCGCCGACGATGACCAGGCCGAATCCGGCGAGGAGAGCGGCAACCAGCAGAGCCGTCCTCGTTTCGTCGAATAGTGCGAACGGCAGCACCGAAGGGAGCGCTCCGGCGAAGAAGAGGCCGGCCGAGGCGAGGCCGGCCATGTATGGGTTTCTCTTCTCTGTGTCGACGATCCCGAATTCGAGGCCTGCCATCACGCCGAGCATCGCCTCGTCGCTCCCGTCGATGATCTGAACCACGGTCTCCAGATCGTCGCCGGCCAGTCCCATGTCCCCGAACATGTGGCGAAGTTCGTCCCGTTCGTGGTCGCGGTGCTCTTTGAGATGCTGAACTTCGAGTTCCATCTCGGCGGCGAAGACCTCTTCCTGGGACTTCGTAGCGAGGTACTCGCCCGCTCCCATCGAGATCATCCCAGCGAGGGCACCGGCGATGGCAGTGAGGAGGACCTGTGTCGAGGTGAGTCCGGCGCCGACGACGCCCGCGACCAGGAGGAACGTCGAGACGAGGCCGTCGTTGACCCCCAGGATCACATCGCGCAGATATTGCCGGGCTTTCCCGAGGTGGTCCTGATAGTCGTCGGGCGGGACGGGTGCGCTGGGAGGGGTCACGGACGTCATCGTACCCTTCGACCGCCTCCGACGGACCCCAGAACCGATACCCAGGGTTCACAGCGTCCTATATGGTGCCGACAGCCCGCGGAATGGGAGTGATCGGCGGTCGACGCAGAGAGAGGTACTCTGTGTCAGCAGCACAGGGAGTAGAGATCAACGACGCACCCGAGAGAGACGGCGAGTTCCCGGACGCCGACGCGGGAGACGAAGCCCCACCTCTCGAAAAGGCTGACCCCCGCCTCGGACCGGCATCTCCTCCGTGGTCTCCTCAAACGAAGATAGCGGTCGCCGTCGGGCTCGTTGCCTTCGCCGCGATCGTCTTCTGGTTCTCGCGCGACGCTCTACCCATCCTCGCCATGGCCGGGATCGTTGCCTTCCTGGTTGCTCCCATGGTTCGGACGCTGCACCGACGATTCCGCTGGCCTCGGTGGCTGGCGTTGGGACTCGGCTATCTCGTCGTCCTCGTCGTCTCCCTGCTCCTGATCGCGATCCTCGCGGTTGGAATCACTCAATCCCTCGCGGGTATCGACATCGCCGGCATGGAGAACACCATGCGCGGCGTCGCAGAGTGGTTCGTTGATGAGGCCGAAGGACTCGTCATCTTCGGCATCGGCATCGACATGACCGAGATCACCGAGCCGATCAAGTCGTGGCTGAGTGAAGAGGCCGCTTCGGGAGGCGTCAGTGGAGGGATCAAGATCGACGCGGACGCCCTTCAGGGCTTGCTCGGGGATGCATTCAATTCGATCAGGACGGTGACCGGTCTTCTTACCGCCATGGTGATGTCGGCCCTCATCACGATGATGATCGCGATCTACCTCAACGCCGATAGTGCGAAGTTCTACGGATGGGTCCACCGCACGGTTCCCCCCGGCTACGAACGGGACGCCGCGCTGCTGTCCGACCGAATCGGGGGCGTCTGGCGTGGCTACATATACGGCCAACTGATCAACAGTCTGATCACGGGGATCATGCTGTTCATCGTGCTTGCCGTCGTGGGTGTCCAAGGAGCGTTCCTCATGGGTGTGATCATGATGCTCTTCAACATGATCCCGACGTTCGGGCCGATCATCGCAGCGTTCCCAGGTATCGTCGCCGCCCTCGTGGGTGGTTCGACGCGTTGGCCCGACATGAACAACTTCTTCTTCGCTCTCATCGTCGCAGGCATCTACGTTGTGGTTGTGCAGGCGCAGGCGAACATCATCGCTCCGAAGGTGATGGGAAGGGCGGTCCGGCTCTCGCCGGTAATCATCATGATCTCGCTGATCGTCGGCTTCAACATCGCCGGCCTGATCGGGTCACTCCTCGCGGTGCCGATCGTCGCATCGATCAAGGAGGTTGTTTCTTACCTGTACGCGAAAGTGGTGGATCGAGAACCCTTTGTGAACGGGAACGGAAACGGGATCGAGACGACCGGAGTCTGACATGGAGTCGTTGCGTGCTGATGCTGTCGTGATAGGGGCCGGTCTCGGCGGTCTCGGCGCCGCCGGCTATCTCGCCAGGGATGGGTACCGGGTTGTGGTGGTCGAGCACCATGCCGTCCCCGGCGGCTACGCCCACGAGTTCAAGAGGAGCGGCTTCCGTTTCGAAGTTGCGCTCCACGCCCTCGACGGGGCCGGACCTGAGGGTTGGCTCTATCCAATGCTTGTAGACCTCGGTGTGATGGATCGCGTCGAGTTCACTCGACTCGACCCCTTCTACATCGCCCGGTTCCCCGACTATGAGATCACCGCACCCGCGGACCTTTCCGCGTATGTCCGTGAACTGAAGGCCGACTTTCCCGACGAGGTGGTGGGCATCGACAACCTGTTCGCTGCGATCCGCCGCGTTGCCTTCGACGTCGACCGATACACGAAGGATCGGACGACGGGAGTGCGAGCGACGCCGATTGAGATGATGGAGCGCTACCCGGACATGGCGATGGCGTTCTCCCAGGATTGGCAGACGTTCATGAGTCGGTTCTTCTCGGATGTCCAACTCCAGGCCGTCGTCTCGACCCTGTGGGGATACCTCGGCCTGCC
>JAUXCV010000198.1 GCA_030618675.1 Acidimicrobiia bacterium
GCTTCGAGCGTCATGCCGATGAAGGCGATCTTCACGCTCTCGAACTTCTCGATCCAGTACGGCGGCAGCGGAGTCTCTCCGGTCGCCTCGTTCACGGTGTTGGCAGCGAGCCACTGGAAATCGGCACCCGTGAACGGGTCTCCGGGGAAGTAGCAGCCGTCAACGGGGTGACATCCACCGTCCTGCATGCGGAGCAGTTCGATCACACCCTCGTCGAATTCGTGGTTCCCGACGCTGGACACGTCGAGACCCATCGCATTCAGCGACTCGACCGACGGTTCGTCGTGGAAGAGTCCGGAGAAAGCCGTCGAGCCACCGATGAGGTCACCAGCAGCGACGGTCAGGCTGTACTTGTTGCCGTCTCGCAGTTCAGCGAGTTTGGCCGAGAGATACTCTCCGCCGCCGGCTTCGGCGCCACCCACTGTGCCGTTTCCGTCCGATTCGAGATGCCCGTGGTAATCGTTGAAGGCGAGCAACTGGACTTGTACGAGTTGCCCGGGCGGGTCGTCTTTCTTGGCGGACGCCGTGTCCGCCAGAAAAGCCAGCGACGTCATGGCAATCGCGAAGGCAGCCACGAGAACGAAGAAGCGGCGGCGCCTTTCGGATCGTGAGCCGCCCGATGCGGTGTACTCAACGGGTGTGGACATGGAGCTTCCCCTCCTAGAGGAGCCCGGTCCGAAGCGTTCCGGGCAGTGGCTCTCTTTCTAGCACAATCCGGCGGAGCGTGACGGAGAATCAGGTGCCGAATGGCCCAACCCGGTCCCGGCTTCCTGGTGTCTCAGGGAGCGTCGAGCCAGACACAGGGGCGAACTTCCGGCATTGCCGCGCCGGAGCGACCCCTACCCCGGACGCCGGAACGATCCCCGAGAGCCGCACCGGCGCGTGAGGTAGGATCGTCGGATGCCTGCGATCGCTGCGAACCCACCCATCCCCGGAAAACCCATTGATCCACCACCCGCCGAGGTCCCGGATCTGATTCAGACGATCGACGACGCTGATCACGCGGCGGCGGCAACGTTCGGGGTCGGCTATCGGGCGATCACTCGCTTCAACTATGCGCGGTCGACGCTACTGGCGGCCGGAACGACGTACTTCGCCTTCCTTGCCATGTTCTCGCTCATCGCTCTCGCCTATGGCATCACGGCGATCTTCGGCGCCGACAGGATCGCCAGCTATCTCACGGAGGCGATCTCTGAGGCGTTCCCCGGCCTCCTCGGCGATCAAGGCATCGACCCTGCGGAGCTACGCTCGATCGGTCAAGCAGCGTCGGTGATCGGACTCATCGTCATGTTGTACGCGGGGAGCAGTGCGATGGTCGCCACGAGCGGATCGATCCACCTGATCTACGGGGCCCCGCCCAATCCCCGCAACTACGTGATGAAGCGGGTCATCCTGCTCGGCTGGCTCCTGGTGATCGGACCGCTCATCGCTTTCTCGTTCGTGGCGGGAACGCTCGTTCACAGGCTCGCCTACCGCTTCTTCGATGCGTGGGGCATCGAGGCGTCAACAGATCGCTTCCTGCTGACCCTTCTGGCCGTGGTATTGACCCTCGCCGCCGACTTCCTGCTGGTGTACGTGCTACTCGGTCGTCTCGGCGGCATCCGGCCGCCGACCAAAGCTCTCCTGATCGGAGCCGCGGCCGGAGCGTTCGCTATCCAGGTGTTGAGGATCCCCATGGCTTGGATCCTCGAGTTCTCCGTGGACAAGCCGCAGTACGGCGCCCTCGCCATACCGATCGGCGTCCTCCTGGTTCTCTATCTCAACACGATGGCCGTCTACGGCGCCGCCGCGCTCACCGCCGGATACGCCGAGAAGGACGTGCCCCTCGAGGAGATCGCACCCGCCATCGACATCGAGGCGGCCCAGCCGGATATCGAAGAGACGAAGTCAGAGGACGAGACCCCTGGCGGTGAACCCGCCCCATTGGAACCGGACACGGCGAAGTAGAGCGGCCGCAACACCCTCAATCGACCACTCCCCTCTCCGACGGATCGATCTCCCCAACCCTCCCCAACCGAGACCGAGAGGTCACAATCGTGACAAGACGTCTTCCGGCGCCGGGATTGGTCGCGTATCGTTTCTCTTGACAGTCCAGTGACTCCAGATTCAAGGGAGGGGATGCCATGACTCACCTCGCACTGCGATCGATCACCCTGCTCATCATTGGTGCGCTCTTCGCCGTCTCGTGCGGATCCGGGGCAGGAGACCAAGTCGACCCAACCTCAACCTCGACGACACCGGCCCATGCGAGCACGCCTCAGTCGGAGGCTCCGGACACGACACAGCCGGCCGTCGAGATCGTCGAACCGGTCACCGAATGTGAGGGTCCGGTCGAGGAGTTCGCATTCGGCACGACTATCGAATCCGTGATACCCACCGCTGACGGAGCAACCACGATCTACTACTGCGTCGAGGTTCCTACGGATGTCGACGGGTTCACGGTCGAACTGAAGGGCATGTCGGAGAATCTCGACCTGTTCATGGGGTTCCCCGATCTCGCGACCCTCACGGAGGGCGGATTCGGCCTGAAGTACTCCACAGCCGAGGGCACGACGGATGAGTGGGTCACCGTTGAGATGAAACCGAACCTGCTCTGGAAACCCGGCGCCTACTACGTCGAGGTGTCTGCCGGATCGTCGAACGACTCGTCGCCGTTCACATTGTCGGCAACTGAGTTGTAGCCGACACCGACCGCGAGAGCGATCTCGGGAACCGAGGCCGCGACAGTCGCGGGCTCGAATCGAAGACGACCGTCGTCGACGGCGACTAGAAACGCGGCACGCCCGGAGGGACTCGAACCCCTACCTCATGATCCGTAGATCTCCAAGCGGTGTCCACAGCCGTCCACACAGCCCGGAATGAACCGGAAGGCTTCCGTGTCGATGAGCGTCCACAGCCGCCCACAACCGTCCAGGGCTATTGGCTCCCGGGTTGGCTCCCAGCGTGACTGAGGAGTCAGGCGCTAGCAATGTGACGCCATCGGGAGCGAGGGTTTTTCGAACGTGACCTCCTTCGGCCACGGCCCTTGGTCACCCGAGTCCTTCGACCTGCGCCACCGATCCTCCCTCGTGCGCTCGGATCATCGCTGCCACCGCCGCACGAATTCGTCGAACATCGGGACGGTGAAGTCGATCACGCCGTAGCGAGGTGAGTAGCAGAGGCCCCGTTTGATGAGAGCGTCGCGAAGCGGACCGACCTGTGTTGTTGTCTTCCCCATCGCGGCGGCGACGTCACCGGATCCGTATGGTCCCGCTCCCAACGATGCCATCGCGGAGATGTAAGCACGCTCACTGTCGTTGGTCCGATCGATCCTCACGCGGAAGAAGCCGGTGTCGAGTTCGTTGATGGCGATCGGGATCGCTGCCTCGACGTCACCTTGACTGATGGTGTCGGGTCCGGGTGCGACATCCCAGGCTTCTTTGCCGAACTCCTGGAGGAAGTACGGGTAGCCCTCCGCGGCTTCAACGACGCTGTCTAGAGCCGTTGCGTTCCACCGGACGCCCTCGTCCTCTGCTGGCGTCGACAGTGCGAGGTGCGCCTCAGCAGCCGGGAGACGGTCAATGACAGTGAACGTGAAGAGACGTTCAGCGTATGACTTCGCTTCGCCCGCGAGGGCTGGCAGCGAGGGGAGCCCGGCACCGACAACCATGAAGGGGAGCTGCTCCTGGCTGACGCGGTGAAGCCCCACGATGAGCGCGGCGAGATGCTCCTTCGAGAGGTATTGGATCTCGTCAATGGTGAACAAGATACCAACGCCCTGTTCCTGGGCGACTTCACCAACTTCGAGGAACAGCCCGGCGAGATCGTCATCGAGTACGCCGGAATCAGCAAGGCCGGGCTCCGGGTCGATGCCGACTACGACACCGGTGCCGTCGGGTAGATCCCAACGAAGCTGGAACGACTTCAGGACACCGAATGCGCGACGAGCCCGGTCCGCGAGCCGTTGACCGGCTGAGAGGCGCAGGAGGGCCTTGCGCACGAG
>JAUXCV010000249.1 GCA_030618675.1 Acidimicrobiia bacterium
ACGAGCTGTTCTCGCTCAGTCATTTCCACCTCTTCGCCGAATCCTCAGAGAGTAGACACCCACCACGTAGCCCCCGCCCATATCGGAGCCTATGCGCGCTCGGGCTAGAGCGAACTAAGGAGATCGTCCAGAGCCTTCATGTACGGACCGTGTCCGACCGGGTCGCCGAGAATCGCGTGGCCGCTGCCCTCGACAGCCACGATCTGAGCCTGAGGAACTGCGGCGAGATAGCGATCGCCGTGTTCAGGGAGGAAGGCGGCACCAAGCGCCGGATCGGCTCTGAGCACCGTCACAGGGCATTCCGTCCGTGCACCAGGTTCATGCCCCATGAACGTATCTCCACGGACGAAAGCTTCCAGCGCAGCAGGATCGAAAGCGAGGAGTGCTCTGGCGTATGCGGCCAGCTCGTCAGCGTCTGCTAGATCGCTGAAGGTCTTGTCGGGATGCGCAGAAGGCCAGTGTCCGATCACACCCACGACTTCGTCCTCAGTCGCTCCGCTGCTCTGCCAGTTTCTCACCTGCGTCATGAACTCCTCAGCCTCGGAGAGGTCCTCTTCGGTGGTGTAGAGAGCAGGGTCTTCCAGGAACAACGCCTCGACCATCTCGGGTCTCCGAGTGGCCAGTGCTACCGCCACCGTTCCGCCCATCGAGTGCCCAACGATGACTGCTGGACCGATCTGTTCGGCTTCGATCAACTCGACGACATCGGTCGCATAGTCGCTCGCTCCGTACGCGTCGGCCCAGGCCGACTCGCCGTGACCTCTGAGGTCAACGTTGACCACCCGATGTCCCCGAGAACTCAACCAGTCGACGAGACGGGAATTGCGTTCCCGGCTGCTCGTCAGACCATGCAGCAGCACAATCGGCAGTCTCGTAGCCGGTCCGGCGGTGTCAAAGGCCAGTCGCATTCACATCAACCTACCCGTCAATTCTCGGCACGGCAACGGCGTCGCGCACGCCCATAACGACACGTATGCGCCTCTCGACCCGTGGTGAGTCGCGCCGGTTATGGGTTGTCTGTCGGGTAGCTTCGGGTCATGGTTTCTAGAGATGTTGTGGCAATGGTTGCGGTCACCCTCGATGGATACGTGGCTCGACGCGACGGTTCCGTTGACTACCTGGAGAAGCACCCGATAGCTGAGTTCGACTTCGCTGGGTTCGTGGACACGATCGGTGCGCTGATCATGGGCAGCACCACCTACAAGCAGACGATCGGCTGGGGCTGGGAGTGGGGAGACTTGCCAACCATGGTTCTGACCACCCGAGGTCCGCTCGACATTCCCGACGGTGCGAACGTTCAATTCACTGCTGCACCGACAGCGGAGGCAATCCGGACATTCTCAGCGGCAACCCAGAAGCGCCTGTGGGTGTTTGGAGGCGGGAACGTCATCACCGACGGCCTCATCGGCGGTGCAGTGGACACGCTCGACATCACCGTCATGCCTGAGGCAATCGGGTCCGGTATCCCACTCTTCACCGAGGCCTATGACGGACCTTTGAAGCTTGAAGAATCGACCGGCTACGACAACGGTGCGGTGCGCCTCATCTACCAAACCCAACCCTAAGCACTCGATCTCACCCGCCCATATCGAAGCACCTATGCGCTGGTTGCCGGTGGACTATTCAGGTGAGGCAGCTGTCTGGAAACCGGGGCATCATCTGTCGGCGTCGGACGATGGCTCCAGGATCACAACGGCGGTCTCAGCAGATCGGAGCGCCGCGTAGGCGTCCAAGTTCGTGTCCAGTTCGCTCCACCGTGCCCACAGTCGCGACCGTTCCTCTCCCTGTGCAGCCCGCCCTGTGACCGTGCGTCGGCCATCGGAGAGATCGATGCTGGCTTCGGGATGTGCTTGGAGGTTGAGCCACCACGCAGGCTCGCCGCTGGCCCAGCCGTTCATCGCCATGGTGACCACGTTCGAACCATCGTCGAAGTAGCCGAGGATGACGCTGCGCTCCTGGCCCGTGCGACGCCCGGTGGTCGTGAGACGCATCATGCCCCAGCGGTTGGCCTTCGCGCGCCTCAAGCCGACTCGGCCACCGGTAACGCGGTACAAGAACCGGTGCATGGACCAGAACGTGCGAACGAACCACCTGGGAGGAAGCCACGCTCGTTTCGAGCCTTCGTCTGACATCGGACGCTCCTTCACATGCCATTCGGTCAAGACTAACTGATGGTCCAGGTGCGCCGGAATCCTCAGCGACGGTGGCAGGTCCGGTTCGAGTACTCCAACGAATTCACTCAGCGCATATCGAGGCACCTATGCGCTAGATCATCGGCTGGCTCCCGCAACGAAGGTGGCGACGATGTATGTGGCGTGTCGGTCGAGTGAGCGTCGTGCCCGGTCGTAGCGCATCGTTGTTCTCGGATCGGCGTGTGATGCTGCTTCTTGGACGTCACGCAGGGGCACGCCGGCGTCGAGTGCGGCGGTGATGAAGCTGTGTCGCAGCGAGTGGGGGCTGATCGTCTTGTCGATCCCGGCTTGTTTCGCCAAGCGGCGTACGACCCTGGCAGCTTGGTGCCGGTTCATTCGCTCTCCGGTGTCGGTGGTGAAGATCGGTCCTTCGCTGCGTTCTCCGACAGCGAGGTACACGGTGCGTGCTGTTCGGGGTGCGAGCGGGATGATGACGGTCGTGCCTCCTTTGCGGTTCACCCGCAATGTGTGATGACCCCGTTCAAGGCCGAGATCGTTGACATCGGTGTCGAGGGCTTCAGAGACCCGCAGTCCGTTCAATGCCAGCAGGCAGGCCAGGGCATGGTCCCGGGTCCCAGACAGGCCGGCTTGGACGAGGAACGCGCCGAGTTCGTTGCGGTCCAGTCCGCTCATTGTGGACTCCTGTCGCAGCCGGGGTCGTCGCACGTTCGCTGCGGGGTTGTGGGTGAGGAGTTCTTCTTCGACGCAGTACCGGTAGAACCCAGTCACGGTCGACAGCCGTCTCCCAATCGTTGCACGGGCAGCACCGCGGTGTTCGAGCCAGCGGGCGAACAACTCGATGTGTGTCCGCCGCACAGCAAGCAGATCAAGGTCCTGGTTGGCGCACCAGGAGACGAACTGGCGGAGATCCTGCTGATACGCCAACCGAGTGTTACCCGAATAGCCCGTCAAGAACCCGGCTAGAGCCAATTGGACCTCGAATGGCTGCTCCTCGCTTCGCCGTGCCATGACGACCGTTGATGATTCGATACCCATGTGTTACTCCCAACCCCAGCCGGGAGATCCAACCTGCACCACATCAACTCAACTCGTCAGAGCGCATAAGTGCCGCTATGCGTGCATTGCCTCGAACAGGATTCGTCGGTGTCGAGGAATGGATTATCGCCGTTGATCAACACGGTGGGC
>JAUXCV010000351.1 GCA_030618675.1 Acidimicrobiia bacterium
CGCCTGCGTACTCGATGAAGCGCTCGACACCATCAGATTGACCGGCGAGATCGGCGTACTCGAACATCGAACCCTCCCACCCGTCGGTGTTCCATCGGGCACCCTCCGGCAGCTTCACGGCGAGGAGAGCATCACGATCGAACGGCCAGGGGTTCGAGTAGAAGTGCGCGTCGCCCGCCGGGTAGAAGCCGAGGTTGATCTGTGCCGGGAGTTCGGTGAGTTCACCGTCTTCCTCGTGTGGAACCTTCTTGGTGCCGAACCACTCGAACGCAAGGTCGAATCCGTGCGGCCACAGTTGGACGGGTCCGACCTCTCCCCCGATCCGATTCCGGTGTACGGCGATCGCCGAATCCACCGTGACGAACACTTCGAACAACTCGCTAGCGTGCTCGCCGTCGTAGATCCGTGGGTCGTCGTTCTCGAACTTCTCCCGGTCGTATTGGCCGGTGAGCCCGATCTCAGCGGCTGCCTCGATGAGGGCGTCACCGATCTGGGTCGCCGTGAGTCCCTGATCCATCGGGAACGAGCGCCGATCACCTCTTGAACTCTCGATGATGATCTCGTGGTTGCGCAGGTCCATCCGCACGAAGACGGCCCCTCCGCCAGCGAGTGGCATCGCGTCGGTCACCAGGCCATCGGGGCGGACCTTGAGCGAGATGTGCCACCACTTCGGATGCGCAACGGCGTGAACTCGCGGCAGCGTCGCAACAGCATTGGCGTAAGCGTGCAGCGTCGCCCGTGTCGGCTCGAAGTCAACAGGAAGAGCGGGGAAAGCGGTCATGGTGAGGGGCCTCTCGGGAAGTAGGTGTTGGATACGTCAATGTCGAAAACTTGCGGTGCATTCCCGGGCCGCCTTCGGCGGGCCTCACGGCGCCACCGCTTTCGCCATTGCTTCTCTGACCCGCTTCTCGCTGACCTTGCCTTTCGTTCTTATCCCCTGGGCGAAGAGGCTGACCCGGAGCTCTTGGAGCATCCAGGCGACTTCAATGAGTTCGTCTGATCCGGGCATCGCATCGGAGAGGTCGTCCCGTTCCGCTTCCAGGTCCTCCACGCGCTCCATGCGTTCACGATCACGATCGACGTGATCTGGGAGTTGCTCTATCCGCCGTCCGATCGCTTGAACGAAGCGGGTCAGGTCGGGGAGCCGGTCGATGCCAACGCTCGTCAAGAACCCCGGGTAGATCAGTCGACCGATCTGGTCCTCCATGTCGGCAACGGCCGGGGAGTACCGCTCGCCGACCAGATCGTCCATGGCGGCTCGCACGGTTCGTATCTCGTCGAGGATCTCCAGTGCATCCGACGCCACGGCAACGAGCACCCCCTCGGCGTCCTCTCGAGCGATCGCCAGGAGTCGCTCGAATGCTTCGCGGCTCCACACGGGTCCCCCGGCGTCGCTGAGCAGTTCATCGACGGCACAAGCGAGGCAGTCCTCGGCCCAGGCCCCGAAGGAACCGTGCGGACCGACGGCGATTGCTCTCTGGCCGTCCTCGGTAACGAGCGGCCGCAGGTGTCGGGATGGGGATGGGAGGTTGAGTGTCACAAGTCTCCGCGTGCCTTCCCACATCGCGGCGTCCTGCTCGGCCGGTGTTGCGAAGAGGTGAACCGCGACGGAATCACCTTCATCGACGAGAGCCGGATACGCCGTGACGGTCCGGCCCGGGCCATCGATCTCGACGGTGTACGGGAGATCGGCGATCCCCCATGACCGCATGCCCATTCGCTCGATTCCGTGGTGCGACGCCGCCATCGCAGCGCGAGCCTCGTCCTGGAGTTCGCCCTTGAGTTTGCCCAGGTCGTTTCCTTCGGCAAGCACAAACCCCTCAGCGTCGATGATCCGGAACATGGGCCGGAGGAAGGCCGGGAGTTGTTCCGGATCGAACGCGTCCGGAGGGATGGGGACACCGGAACGCCGAGTCAGCTCCCCTCTCAGGAACGGGACGAATCGGTCCGCCTCGGGGTCGAATCCTTCGAGCACGGATCGGGCGGTTTCCGGGATCGGAGCGAGTCTCTTGCGGATCTGCTTGGGGAGGCCTCTCATCATGGCGATGACGAGTCCCTCCCGGAGCCCCGGCACCTGTCGATCGAAGATCTCAGCATCGATCCTGGTGAGCCCTCCGATCGGGATATCGATCGTTAAGCCGTCGCTGTCGCTCACCGGATCGAACTCGTACGCGAGTGGCATCGCAACGTCGCCGTATTGCCAGATCTCAGGGAACGCGTCTTCGCCGGGAGTTTGAACGTCCGGGTCGAGGAGATCGTCGATCGACAGGTCCAGCCGGTGGGGGTCCTCGATGCGGGCTTCTTTCCACCATCGATCGAAGTGTCTAACGGAGATCACATCGTCGGGAATTCGTTCGTCGAAGAAGTCGACGATGGTTTCGTCGTCAACGAACAGATCCGCCCTGCGGTACTTCGCTTCGAGCGCGAGCAC
>JAUXCV010000352.1 GCA_030618675.1 Acidimicrobiia bacterium
TCGAGCGTCGGCTGACCTGTCACGTACCGCTCAGCGAATACCTGCTGTTCATCTCGGTGCGTGACCCGTCGCTGGCGAGCCGTCAGGCGCCCCACACCGACGAGATCCAACGACTCCGAGTGCTCCAACGTCGACGTGTCCGCACCCGCGTCGGCGAGACGCATCATCGCCAGACCGCGATCGAACGTCATGAGGCCCTCGGCGAGCCGATAGTTGACCGGACGGTTCCTACACAACAGTCGGGCTGCGGAAACCAACTGCGATGCCGTCGAACGAGATACGTCGATCTCCGCACCCACCCAATCCGGCATCGACCGATACCCATCACCCGCAGCAACATTGACCTTGTCCAGATCATTGACGATCACCGCCTGACGCAGACGCAGACCAGACACCTGTGCCTCGAGTTCACGCAACTCCTTGCGCTTGTCGGCTGATGAATACGTAGACCACAACATCATGGTGACAACGTATCAACCGCCAGTGACAGAAAAGCCGCGAAAACCGGCCATCCAGAAAGAAATCTTGGAGATTCCTGCCCGTAGTCCGTATCCCGTATGGCTCTTGCTGTCCGCTTTCCTCTCGTAGCCTGTTGCCTGTCTCCTGTCTCCCCCTTCCCGCCTACTGTCTCCCCATGCCCACACCCACCACCGAAGAACGACGCAACGCTCGGGTGATTCTGAACCGGTTGAAGAAGGAATATCCGGAGATCTCGACCGCGCTTGACTATGTGGATCCGTGGAACCTGCTTGTTGCGACCGTTCTGTCGGCACAGACGACCGACGCGAACGTGAACAAGGTGACGCCCGTTCTCTTCGAACGCTGGCCGACGCCCGAGGATCTGGCGGCGGCTAATCCCGAAGAAGTGGAGGAGGTCATCTTCTCCACCGGGTACTACCGCCAGAAGACCAAGTCGATCATCTCTCTGGCCGCGGATCTCGTGGATCGTGACGATGGCGTCGTGCCTGCTGATCTCGATGAACTCGTGAAGCTGCGCGGCGTCGGCAGGAAGACCGCCAGCGTGGTGCTCGCTGAGGCCTTTGGCATCCCGGCGATCGCGGTCGACACTCACGTGAAGCGGGTCTCGAACCGGCTGGGATTGGTGAGCGCGTCCGACCCGGTCAAGATCGAAAGTGCTTTGAAAGCCCTCTATCCCGAGAGGGACTGGGAAGCCGTCTCGATGCGGTTCATCCAGTTCGGTCGCGACGTGTGCGACGCGAGGAAGCCCAGGTGCGTTGGGTGCTTGCTCGCCGACCGGTGCTCGTACCCCGATAAGACTCGGGAATGATCGAGGCCTTCAGAAGAACCCCATATGACCGGGAGATCATCCGGATCGGTCTCCCCGCTCTTGGGGCGCTGGCTGCCGATCCGCTGGTCTCGCTCATCGACACGGCGTTCGTCGGCCGACTCGGTGCGACGGCACTCGCCTCTGTCGCCATCGCCTCAGCGATCTTCCTGGCGGTATTCGCCATCTTCAATTTCCTGGGATACGCGGTCACGCCTCTCGTCGCTCAGTCGATAGGAGCGGGCGACCGCACCGAAGCGGGCCGGTTCACCGTTGCAGCGCTCGCCATCTCGGCTGTTGCCGGCGTGGTCGCCGCGGCCGCGTTGATCGTCCTGGGCGAGCCCCTCCTGAGGGCGTTCGGCACCGAGAGCGACGTGCTTGAAGGCGCCGCGACCTACCTCCGCATTCGTGCGTTGGGCGTTCCTGCTCTGCTTGTGATCCTTGTCGGTCACGGCGCGTTCCGCGGGTACCAGGACACGCGAACCCCGCTGGTCGTAACGCTCGGCCTGAACGCTGTGAACCTCGTACTCGACCCGATCCTGATCTTCGGACTGGGGTGGGGGATCGCCGGCGCCGCCTGGGCAACGGTGACGGCGCAGTGGTTCGGCGCGATCTGGTTCGTCGTGCTCTTCTTCTGGACTCGTCGCGTGGAAATGGGAATCGGGTTCGGATGGCCTCAGCGGCGTGCCCTCGGCCCGCTGTTCAGCGCGGGGAAGGCGATGGTGCTCCGCAACGCATCGCTCCTGATTGCGTTGACCGCAGCCACGATGGTCGCCGCCCGCCTCGGAACGGCGGCCGTCGCGGCGCATCAGATCGCGATTCAGCTCTGGATCTTCCTGGCACTCGTCATGGATGCCCTGGCCATCGCCGGTCAAGCGATCGTCGGCAAGGAGATCGGAGCGGGCAATCGACGTATCGCTCGAGAGGTGTCCAATCGACTCCTGGCGTTGGGCCTCTTGTTCGGGATCGTGCTCGCAATGATGCTTGGTGTGACCTCACCATGGCTGGCTTCGTGGTTCACGGCGGACGAAGCGGTGGTGCTGGCGTTCGCGTCGATCCTCCCCATCCTCATCGTGATGCAGCCCATCAACAGCTTCGCCTTCGTGTGGGACGGCATCGCCATCGGCGCGGCGGCGTTCGGT
>JAUXCV010000508.1 GCA_030618675.1 Acidimicrobiia bacterium
CGCTACCCGGACATGGCGATGGCGTTCTCCCAGGATTGGCAGACGTTCATGAGTCGGTTCTTCTCGGATGTCCAACTCCAGGCCGTCGTCTCGACCCTGTGGGGATACCTCGGCCTGCCACCGTCGAAGGTGTCGGCCGGGTTGTTCGCTCTCGTCCTCCACAGCTATCACACGTCCGGCGCTTGGTACCCGAAGGGCGGGAGCCAGGCGATGAGTCGCGCGATGGTCGAAGAGATCACCGCCCATGGTGGAGACGTTCGTTTCAGGAACCGGGTCACACGAGTCGAAGTTGAAGATGGCAGAGCGGTCGCCGTCGAGACCGATCGCGGTCTACGGATTGAAGCGGACGTGATCGTGTCGAACGCAAGCCCGTCGGCCACGGCGGCAATGACCGGGAGGGAATGCTTCGACGCCAGGTTCCTCGACGGCATCGATCGGGACGTTCCTGCGCTGTCGAATCTTGTCGTCTATCTCGGTGTCGATCGCGACCTCGCCGCCGAGGGATGGGACCACCACGAGTTCTTCCTCTCCGACGGCTACGACATGGATGCCGACTACGCGGCGATGGTTTCGGGGGACTTCTCGAAGACCGGGATGGTGATAGCCAACTACAGCGAGGTCGACCCCGGCTGCGCCCCCGAGGGCAAGACCGTGCTGGTGATGCTGTCGCTCGCTCCGTGGGACTATCAGGACGTCTGGGGGACGGGCGGCGACCTGACCGACTACTCCGCGAACCCGGAGTACCTACGGATCAAGGAGGCTGCTGCCGATCTTCTGATCGACCGGGCGGAAGCACTCATACCCGGGTTGCGGGACTCGATCGTCGTGAAAGAGATCGGGACGCCACTCACCAATCATCGGTATGGACTCAACCCCGGGGGAAGCATCTACGGACGGGAGCAGACCGTCGAGAACATGCTCAATCGGAGAAATCCGAAGTCGTCGATCCCGAACCTCCTCTTCGCCGGCGCTTGGATCGGTGGCGGAGGTATGAGTGCAGCCCTTGGTTCAGGCAGGACGGCCGCTTCGATCGCAGGCAATCTCCTGGCAGGCCGGTAGATCGGCGACTTCAGAAGGGAACCGGGAGGGGTTACGCCGCCGCCCGCCGGTGTTCGAACCAATGAACCAACGCCGCCGCACCGATCGCTACGCCGGCGCCGAGCGCTGCGCCCGAGACGGTGTCCGAGAGCCAGTGGGCTCGAAGGTAGACGCGGCTCAGCGCCATCAACACGGCGAAGGCTGCAGCGAGTATCTCAAGGTTTCGACGTCTCGGACCCGCCGGGACGAGCACGATCACGAGGGCAACAGCGACGGCGGCGCCGGCGACCGCGTGACCCGAGGGGAAGGAGTAGCCGGTGGTCTCGGCGAGCGCCATCGGCGGTCTCGGCCTTGCATACAGCGTCTTGACGGGTCCTATGAGGAGTTGAGACCCCACCATGGCGAGAACCCAGTACACCAGCGCCTCCCACCGACGCTTCCAGAGGAGGAAGGCTGCGGTGAGCACCATCACCGGTGACCACCCAGGTCGAACCGATGAAGTCCATCACCTCGGC
>JAUXCV010000340.1 GCA_030618675.1 Acidimicrobiia bacterium
ACACCGGCGAACTCGTCGTCTTCGCCCATCACCTCGTTGAGCACCTCGACCATGGCCGGTCCCGTGATGTTGTAGTGCCAGAGGTAGTTCCCGAACTCGTCGAACTGGTTGAAGATCACGAGATCCTCGCCGCTGGTCCGTAGTTCGTTGCACTTGTCGAAGATCTCCTTGACGTTCGACTCGGTCCCGGGCGTCCGGATGATCTCACCGGCGACGCTCTCGAGCCAGTGGAAGCGCTCGGCGCTCATGCCCTCGGGGAGGATGGCGATCGATTCGCAGGCCAGCAGGTTGGAGTCGTAGGCACCACCGCGGCAGTAGTTGCCGGTCGATGGCCATACGGCCTTCTGCGTGGCCGGGTCGAACTGTCCGGTGACCAGGCGCGGGACGAGGCAGCCGAAGGCTGCGCCGACCTTGTGGGCGCCGGTCGGGAACCATTTCCCCTCCAGCATCACGATGCGGGCATCGACGCCGCTGATCTCCGAAGGAACCTCGAAGTAGTTGATGTCACCGAATCCGCCGCCTGAGGCCTTCGCTTCGTTGTGCCACGTGATGCGATAGAGGTTGATCGGGTCGAGATCCCACAGGCCGACCTCGGCAAGGCGTTCCTTGACGTCGTCGGGGATGAGGCTCGGATCCCGCATCTGCTTGAAGGTCGGGATCTTGAAGTCACGCTCCTTCGCCCGCTGAACGGCGGACGCGAGAACAGATTCGTTGATGGTGAGGTCGATCATGACCGGTTGGTCCTTTCAGTTGTTGAGTGCTGCCCGGAGCGAATCCAGGGTGGGGTCGATCCGCATCGGAGTGGTTCCGATCGCGGCGACGGCCTTGAGAGCGGAGGCGACGTCCTTGAGACCGCTGCCGGTCGCAAGGAGAACGACCTGATCATCTGCTCCGACCAGTCCCCTCTCGACGGCGGTGACCAGCCCTGCGTACGGAGCTGCCCCCGCCGGTTCGGCGAAGACACCCGAGCCGCGGGCCAGGGTCGGAATGGCGGCGAGGATCTCCTCGTCGGAGACACGCAGGTAGATACCTCCGGTCTCGGTGACGGCGGCCATCGCCTTGATGCGGTCGCGAGGCAGGTCGGCGCTGATCGAGTCGGCGACGGTGTCTGCCGAGATCGGCGGCTTCGTGAGCACGTCCTCGCCGTTCTCGAACGCCTGGACCATGTAGTCGCTGCCCGCGGACTGGATCCCGAAGATGCGCGGCATCCGATCGATCCATCCGAGGGCGAGAGCATCCTTCATCGCCTTGTGGACACCGCCGATGATGGAGCCGTCGCCGACGCTCACGAAGATGGCGTCGGGCGCTTCCCATCCGAGGTCTTCGAGGATCTCGAGACCGGCGGTCTTCTTGCCTTCGGTCATGAACGGGTTGTACCCGGTGTTGCGGTTGTACCAGCCGTACTCGGCCGATGCCTCCATGCAGAGGTCGAACGCATCGCCGTACGTCCCGTTGACGAGAGCGACGGTCGATCCGTATGCGAGCAACTGAGCGATCTTCGCCTCCGGCGCCGATGCCGGCACGAAGATCACATTGCGCTGTCCAACACTCGCAGAGATGCCGGAGAGTGCTGCTGCCGCGTTCCCGGTCGATGCGGTCGTGACGACCTCAGCGCCCCGCTCCTGAGCCTTGACGACGGCCATCGCCGACGCCCGGTCCTTGAGCGATGCTGTGGGTTCACGCCCTTCGTCTTTCACCCATACCTTCGCGAGGCCAAGTTCTGCGGCAAGCGGCGCCGCGTCGTACATCGGCGTTCCACCGACGGTGAGAGGAGGGACCGCAGCGTCGGGAGCGATCGGCAGGAGCGGTCGGTACCGCCACATGGTGCGGTCCGGATCCGCAGCGAGGCTCTCCTTGGTGAAGGTCTCGCCGATCTTGTCGTAGTCGTATCGAACATCGAGGATCCCCTCGTTGCCGTGATCTGGACAGACGTACCCGGCGAAATCCGCCGGGTACGTCTTGCCGCAGATCACACATGTGAGCCCGACAACGTTGGTCATCGAACGATCCTGGTGCCGGTCTCACCGGCCATGGCTCGCTCGAGATTTGCTGGGTTCGTGATGAGCGCTTCCTTGCCTCCGGCCTCCAGGAACTGGACGACCGCACGCATCTTCGGCCCCATCGAACCCTCGGCGAAGTGTCCGCCCTCTTCGAGGTACTGCTTCACCTCGGCGAGCGTGAACTGATCGACCCACCGCTGCTCCGGCGTACCGAAGTTGAGGGCAACCTTCTCCACTGCCGTGGAGATCAACAGCAGGTCGGCGTCGACCTGGACCGCCAGAAGGGCAGATGCCAGGTCCTTGTCGATGACGGCGGCGATCCCCTTGAGATCGCCCGCTTCGTTCGAGACGACCGGGATGCCACCGCCTCCGACGGCGATGGTGACGACGCCCGCATCGAGCAGGCTCTTGATCACGTCGAGTTCGACGATCCGCATCGGCTGTGGAGAGGCGACAACACGGCGCCAACCGCGTCCGGCGTCCTC
>JAUXCV010000419.1 GCA_030618675.1 Acidimicrobiia bacterium
GCGAGCGAAGACGGCAACCGATCGGTCGGTGACCCGACCGAGACCGCGCTCGTCCTTGCAGCAGCAGAGCTGCAGATCCCGAAACCCGACCTCGAGAAGCTGTTCCCTCGCGTGGACGAAGTCCCGTTCGACTCGAACCGCAAGCGGATGACCACGATCCACTCGGTGCCGGAGGATCTACCGGAATGGGTTGACGGCATCGCAACCGTCTTCCCGAACGGTACGGTCGCCGCATCCTTCACGAAGGGGGCCGTCGAGCGTGTCATCGAGCGCTCTGCGTCGGTGTTGGTCGCAGGACAGATCGAGCCGATGACCGAGGAGTGGGAGCGCCGCATCTCCGAGCGCACCGAGACGCTCGCGGCCACCGGAACCCGGGTGCTGGCGGCCGCAGCACGGGGATGGGACGAGGTGCCCTCCGGGGACCGGGCAGAGCAGGATCTCGTGTTCATCGGCCTCTTCGGGTTGCAGGACCCGCCCCGGGCCGAAGTATCCGAAGCCGTGGCAACGGCCAAGGCCGCCGGCATCAGCACGGTGATGATCACCGGCGACCATCCCCTCACCGCCCGACACATCGCCACACAAGTGGGGATCGGTGGCGACGGCTACCTCGTCGGATCCGAACTCGATCAAATGGACGACAGCGAACTAGCGGAGGCGGTACAGCACACCTCCGTATTCGCTCGCGTCTCCCCCGAGCACAAACTCCGGCTGATCTCCGCCTACCGCGAAGACGGCGAACCGACGGCGATGACCGGCGATGGCGTCAACGACGCTCCGGCTCTCAAGCGCGCCGATATCGGTGTTGCCATGGGAATCACGGGCACCGACGTGTCGAAAGAAGCTGCCGACATGGTGCTCCTCGACGACAACTTCGCCACGATCGTGTCTGCGGTCGAAGAGGGCCGGGTCATCTACGACAACATCCGGAAGTTCATCAAGTACCTCCTCACCTGCAACGCCTCCGAACTAGCCGTGATGATCATCGGGCCGTTCCTCGGGATGCCCATCCCCCTCCTTCCCCTCCAGATCCTGTGGATGAACCTCGTCACCGATGGTCTCCCGGCCCTCGCTCTCGGGGTCGAACCCGCTGAGGACGATGTGATGAACCGGTCGCCGCGTTCGGCGAGCGAGACCATCTTCGGCGGTGGCGTCGTCCAGTACATCGGGGCATTCGGATCTCTGATGGCGGCCCTGTCGTTGCTCGTCGGCTGGCTGGCCTGGAACGTCGACGACCCGGCGTGGAGAACGATGCTCTTCACAACCCTGATCTTCGGCCAGTTGGCGTTGGCCCTCGAAGTACGAGCCGAGAAGAAGTCGCTGTTCTCCCTCGGCCTGTTTACGAACCGCGCGATGCTGGTTGCGGTCGGCATCGGCGTCGCAGCCCACTTCGCCCTCATCTACGTGCCGTTCCTCCAGAACATCTTCAAGACCGTGGCCCTCGGACCGAAGGATCTTCTGATCTCGCTCGCCGCAGCCCTGGTGATCCTGGTCGCGGCAGAAGCATGGAAGTGGAGGGAGCGCAGGACATCAGTATCGAGTACTGAGAGGATCAGCGGATAGGTGGAGGATCTGCGAACCGTGGGCCGACGAAGCACCTATGGGCGACTGCGAACCCAGGGTTCGCAGAGCACCTGACGATTGATCCGGGCGCCTTTCCGCGCGTCCTCTGAGTAGTGAGTACTGGGTACTCAGTACTCAGCACCGTCAGATTCTCTGAGCTTCGCTCAGAGGATCTGACTCAGGAACAATTTCGTGCGGTCGTGCTGCGGGTTCGTGAAGAAATGCTCCGGAGTGCCCGCCTCGACGATCGTGCCGTAGTCGAAGAACAGGACGCGGTCGGCAACCTCTTTGGCGAACCCCATCTCGTGAGTAACGACGATCATCGTCATCCCTGAGAGCGCCAACTCCTTCATCACGTCGAGGACCTCTTTGATCATCTCCGGGTCCAACGCAGACGTCGGCTCGTCGAACAGCATGATCTTCGGCTTCAT
>JAUXCV010000297.1 GCA_030618675.1 Acidimicrobiia bacterium
GGGTTCACCCGCTCCCGAACGACCTTGTCGTCGATGACGACCTTGGCGATGTCGGATCTGGCGGGAAGCTCGTACATCGTGTCGAGGAGAACCTCTTCCATGATCGCCCGGAGGCCGCGGGCGCCGGTGCCCCGCTTCATGGCCTGCTCCGCGATCGCGACGAGCGCCTCGTCGGTCACGACGAGTTCGACCCCGTCCATTTCGAAGAACTTCTCGTACTGCTTGACGAGGGCGTTCTTCGGTTCCGTCAGCACGTGAACGAGATCGTCGATATCGAGGTCGTCGACAGTGGCGATGACCGGGAGACGTCCGATGAACTCGGGGATCAGGCCGTAGCCCAACAAATCCTCCGGGAGCACCTCGCTGAGCAGTTCGGCTGGTCTGCGGCCGTCGACCGAGTGGACCTCGGCGCCGAAACCGACGGAGTTCTTGCCGATCCTCTTCTGGATGACTTCCTCGAGGCCGGAGAACGCACCGCCACAGAGGAACAGCATGTCGGTCGTGTCGATCTGGAGGAACTCCTGGTGGGGGTGCTTGCGCCCGCCCTGCGGCGGCACCGACGCTTCCGTCCCTTCGAGGATCTTCAGCAGCGCCTGCTGGACGCCCTCGCCGGAGACATCACGGGTGATCGACGGGTTCTCGGCCTTGCGGGCCACCTTGTCGATCTCGTCGATGTAGATGATGCCGGTCTCGGCTCGCTTGATATCGAAATCCGCGGCCTGGATCAGCTTGAGGAGGATGTTCTCAACGTCCTCACCCACGTAGCCGGCCTCGGTGAGCGCCGTGGCGTCGGCGATGGCGAACGGAACGTTCAGGAGTCGGGCCAGGGTCTGAGCCATGAGCGTCTTGCCGGTCCCCGTGGGGCCGATCATCAGGATGTTGGACTTCTGGAGTTCGACGTCCTCGTCGGTCATCCGTTGCCCGGCGCGTACCCGCTTGTAGTGGTTGTAGACGGCGACGGCGAGGATCTTCTTCGCATGATCCTGGCCGACGACGTACTGATCGAGGAAATCGAAGATCTCGTGCGGCTTTGGAAGCTCAGAGAACGAAATCTCTTCGGTCTCGGTGAGTTCCTCATCGATGATCTCATTGCAGAGGTCGACGCACTCGTCGCAGATGTAGACACCGGGTCCGGCGATGAGTTTCTTGACCTGCTTCTGCGACTTGCCACAGAAGCTGCACTTGAGGAGTTCGGCTCCTTCGTATTTGGCCACGGGTGGTCTCCCTACCCTTCGACAACTTCGAGTTCGCGGCCTCTCAGCACCGCGTCGATAGCACCGTACTCGACAGCCTCCTCGGCGCTGAGCCAAAAATCCCGATCCGTGTCGTCAGAGATCGATTCGAGAGAACGCCCGGTGTGAAGCGCGAGGATCTCGTTGATCTCTTCGCGCGTCTTGAGGATCTCTTTGGCGTGGATCTCGATGTCCGTCGCTTGTCCTCCTACTCCCGACACATGGGGCTGATGCACCATGACGCGCGAGTGCGGGAGGGCGAACCGCTTGCCCTTCTTGCCTCCGGCCAGCAGCACGGCGGCTGCAGATGCCGCGAGGCCCA
The DNA here is from genome assembly GCA_030618675.1 of Acidimicrobiia bacterium. GTDB lineage: Bacteria > Actinomycetota > Acidimicrobiia > Spongiisociales > UBA5794 > JAHEEL01. The sequence goes on from JAUXCV010000297.1 coordinate 1,555, forward strand.
TGCAGTAGGTCGCGACATCCGGCTTGATGAACTGCATCGTGTCGTAGATGGCCATCAACGCGTAGGTGGAGCCGCCGGGTGAGTTGATGTAGAGGTTGATGTCCTTGTCCGGATCCTCACCCTCGAGGTGCAGCAACTGCGCCATGATGATGTTGGCGACGCCGTCATCGATCGGGGTTCCGAGGAAGACGATGCGATCCTTGAGAAGGCGGCTGTATATGTCGAACGCCCGCTCACCCCGGGGCGTCTGCTCTACAACGGTGGGAACTAAGTAGCTCATCTCACTCCTCGATCTCTGGGGACGGTTCCTGGTCCTGACCATCGTCCCCGGTGGTGTCATCGTCGTCTTCTTCGTCGTCTTGCTCGTCGACCGTAACCGGGGTCAGATCGATCGTGTTCCCTTCGGCATCGACGGGAACCGCCGCGTCGGCGATCCGGTCGTGCGCCTTTCGTCTGAGGATATCACCGGTCAGTGACTCAATCTGACCACTCTCCATCAGCATCTTCTCGACGTCGTCGACCTCCATCTCCGAACCGGCGGCGATCGACTCGAGGGCCTCCTGATACTCGTCGTCTTCGATGCCCATGCCGTCGATCGCGATGATGCTCTCGAGCACAACCCGCGTGGAGAGTGCCGAGATCGCCTGCTCCTTGATGTCCTCGACGAAGTCGGCCTGGTCCCGACCGATAATCCGGAGGTAGTCCTCGAATCCGATGCTGTCGGACTCGAGACGGGTCAAGAGGTTGCGGACTCGAGCCTCCGTCTCGGCATCGACGAGCGCCTTCGGAATCTCGAGATCCACGTCGGCGACAAGCTGCTCGACGGCCTTCTCCTGCAAAGCGGAGCGAGCGGCCTGGACTTTGTAGACAAGGAGGTTCTCCTCGATCGTGGCGAGGAGTTCGCTGGCCGTCTCGAATTCCGTGACGTCGGAAACGAACTCATCGGTGAGTTCGGGGAGTTGCTTCGCCTTGACCTCTTTGACGAGCGCCCGCAATGTGACGGTGCGGTCGCCGTTGTTCACGAATCCGTCGGGAAGCGTGCCCTCGCCTTCCATGACGTCACCGACACCGGCACCGACGAGGATCTCATCGAGGCCGGGGAAGAACGATCGAGAGCCGATCTCATACAGAAGGTCGTTCGCCGCAGCTTCCGGGATCTCCACGTCGTCGGCGTACGCCGATACGTCGATCGTGACGAAGTCTCCATCCACCGCTGCGCGGTCGACGTCTTCGAGATCGGCGAACTGGTT
>JAUXCV010000424.1 GCA_030618675.1 Acidimicrobiia bacterium
CGATACCGACAATCTACGAGCCGGGTGTGACGGAATCCGCCTGATCAAAGCCCCCAAGAGCCCAGAGGCAAACCTCTGTCTTGGCTCCGGACTCTTGATTCTTGATTCTGACGACCGACAACCGACTACGGAACTACGGATTACGGACTACGGAGTACCTCTTCACGCCAGTGTCGCCACCATCACCGCCTTGATCGTGTGGAGACGGTTCTCTGCCTGGTCGAAAACGATGCTCGCCGGGGACTCGAAGACCGCATCCGTCACCTCGATGCCGTTCGGCATGTCGGTGTGCTCCATCATCTCCTTGCCCACAACGGTGTTGGAGTCGTGGAACGCGGGCAGACAGTGCATGAATTTCACGGCCGGATTGCCCGATGCAGCCATGAGCGCGGAGTTCACCTGGTACGGCTTGAGGAGCGCAACCCGGCTGGTCCAGACGTCCTTGGGTTCACCCATCGAGACCCACACGTCGGTATGGATGAAGTCGACACCCTTCACCGCTTCGTCCGGGTCCTCGGTGACCGTGATCGTGGCGCCCGTTCGCTCGGCGATCTCGTTCGCTACCTCCAGCACATCGGCGGGTGGTACGAGTTCGGCGGGTCCGCCGAGACGCAGGTCGCTGCCCATGAGCGCGGCCATCACGATATGGGACCGCGCCATGTTGAACCGCAGGTCACCCATGAAGGCGTACGAGATCGTGTTGTACGGCTTGTTGGACGATTCGTGCATGGTGAGGAAGTCGGCGAGCATCTGCGTGGGATGCCATTCGGCGGTGAGGCCGTTGTACACCGGAACGCCGGCGTGAGCAGCGAGCTCCTCCACGTCCTTCTGCCACGCGCCGCGGTACTCGAGCGCGTCGTACATGCGTCCCAACACGCGGCCGGTGTCTGCAATGGACTCCTTGTGTCCCATCTGGGAACCGGACGGATCGAAATAAGTGACGTGTGCGCCCTGATCGAACGCAGCGACCTCGAATGCGGCCCTGGTCCGTGTCGATGTCTTCTCGAAGAGGAGGGCGATGTTCTTGCCGGACAGCTGCGGCTGCTCGGTGCCTGCGTACTTCGCCGTCTTGAGGGCTGTGGAGAGATCGAGTAGGAACTCCATCTCTTTGGGCTCGAAGTCGAGCTCCTTGACGAAACTCCGATTCTTCAGGTTGTAGGCCATGGCCGTGTCCTCTCCTTCTTGTGGTCTCTGCGGTCGATGCCGTCTTGTTCTGTCGTCTGGTCCGCCGGGTCCTCAGTCATCTCGGAAGGCGATACCCGGCCGTTCTGTGCTGACGATCGTTCCCGCTGATTCTGTCATCATCGCGTCGATATCGGCGAGCCCTCCGATCGCTGCTTTCTTCCCGGTCCCGGATGCGAACTCGCACGCCGCGACGACCTTCGGACCCATCGACCCGACGGGGAATTGATCTCTCAGCTCCGTGAGGGCGTCGGGGTGCGCCCTCGCGATCGCTCGCTGAGTCGGCTGCCCCCAGTCCACGTACACGGCATCCGCGTCGGTCGCCATGATGTAGAAGTCGGCGTTGAGACCAGTCGCCAGCAATCCGCTGGCGTGATCCTTGTCGATGACGGCTTCGACGCCGACAAGCTGTCGATCGGCGCCGTACATGGTCGGGATTCCACCACCGCCTGCGCAGATCACCACGGCGCCGTGTTCGAGCATCCAGCGGATCTGCTCGAGTTCGAAGATCCGCTTCGGCCGGGGAGACGGAACGACCCTGCGGTAGGCATCGCCGACGGCGTGAAATGTCCAGCCCCTCGAGCGTCGGAGCTCATCGGCAGAGTCGCGGTCGTAGAACGGACCGATCGGCTTCGTCGGGTTGTCGAACGCAGGATCGGCAGGGTCGACCTCGATCATCGTGAGCAGCGTCGCCAGTGATCTGTCGAACGGCAGGAGGTTGCCGAGTTCTTGCTCGACGAGGTAGCCGATCATCCCCTGGGTCTGGGCGCCGAGCACG
>JAUXCV010000474.1 GCA_030618675.1 Acidimicrobiia bacterium
TCTTTCGCCTGAAGGCGACGCATTTCGCGGTTCAACTGCACTCCTCCTGAGTGGGCAGGGGTGGCGGGACTCGAACCCACAACATCCGGTTTTGGAGACCGGCGCTCTGCCAATTGGAGCTACACCCCTCCGGCCGGTTGAGGCCCGAGCCGAGAGTATATGGAGCAGCCGCAGCAAAGCGCAATGCCTCGTTGTCCCTTCATCGTACTGGATGAGCGGAGTAGCTGCGTAGCCGAGTAGCCAAGTGGGCAATGATGTCGTCTCCGCGTGTGCTCTGATCATGTCCCCTCGGCCGAAGGACGGGGGGACGCAGAGGAGCGTCAGCGACGACCCGAGTCAACACGAGCACCCCGCAAGCATGTCGACCGACGCTCCTGTCCTGTCCCGTCGGCCGAAGGACGGGGGGGACGCAGAGGAGCGTCAGCGACGACCCAGGGGGCAACACGAGACCCACCCACGATTCGGTAGCCCTCCCTACCAGATACACCGCCGGGAGCGGCTCCTCATGCTCCACGACGAAGGGCAGCGGCCACCATCTCAGCGGATCGGTCGGAACATGTCACACCTCGGATTCACAGTGGATGGATGAGTACCACCAGGGTGTACATCGACGAGTCGATTCGATCTGATGCAGGGCTCTATCTGTTCGGCGCGGTTTGCATCGAACCGTCCAGTGAGGTTCCCATTCGTCGAGCCCTGCTTGCGGCTCTGCCAAGCGGAATCCGCCGATTTCACTGGCGCCACGATTCTCGGCAGCACCGACTCGCGATCCTTCGTCTGCTCGAGCATGTCCCAGCGACTTCAATCGTGTTGTTTCAGGCAGGGATCGATCCGAGAAAGGCCGAGCGGCACCGTCAGCACTTGCTCTGGAATCTCGCTGCAACTCTGGACCGGGAATTCGGTGTGAATGATCTCGTCTTCGAATCGCGTGAGACATCCCAGAACGCGAAGGATGCGCGAACCCTCAGAGGCATCAGCCAAACTGGCGTCGCAGGCCCCGACTTCCGCTACACCTTCGCTCGACCACTCGACGAACCCCTGCTCTGGCTCCCGGACACGATTGCTGGTGCTTGTGGCATGTCAATCACGGACCCAAGGGGGGAAGATGACTGACCTCTGTGACCAGATCATCACGGCGATGATCGAAGTGCCACCGCTGTCGTAGACATGCGGAAGGCCCGGATCCGTACTCCGTACGGGGCCCCGAGCCCTCGACTTCCAAACCCACCGGGCCTGGCAACCTCAGCATACACCCAGTCACCGACGAGAACGGAGGACAGGTGTCGAGAGGCCGCGCGGTCAAGGAGCGGCAGAGTTGCCATCAGTGCGGTGCATCGCCCAGGGTCACCGCCGACCGGAGACCCTTCGACGGACTACGGGATACGGGATACGGACTACGGACTACGGACTACGGAATACGCCGCCGAAGGCGGCACAGGCGGCTCAGGCCGCGTGATGGGCGCGGCGGAGGCCGATCACGATGATCGTTCCTGCGGTGGCGGCAACGGCGGCGCCGGCAGCGGCTGAGACCGCGATCGCGGCACGGCGTATCACGGGGCTTCGGCCACTCGCCTCATCGGCGGCCGGAGCCTCGATCCGAACGACGACCGACGGCACGAGCGTCGACGGTGCCTTCAGCGTCTCCTCGATGAGACCACCAAGGCGGCGCCTCAGGGTGCGGTAGCGAGCAGCCTCGGCCTGGCAGGTGAGACACGTCT
>JAUXCV010000284.1 GCA_030618675.1 Acidimicrobiia bacterium
TACACGACAAGACGGCTCGGACCACCGCCGGGAGGCGGAACCGCCACGGCAGCGACTTCGGCGACGCCTTCGATCCCTCCCACGGTTCGCTCTATCTCTGCAGACGAAACCTTGATCCCACCGAGGTTCATCGCGTCGTCGACCCTGCCGAGCGCCCGGTAGTAGCCACCCGGGAGTTGCTCCATGTGATCGCCGTGGCGACGCAATGGAACTTCGGATTCCGGGAGCTCCTCGTAGTAGACGGCGCGGTGATCACGATCGAGCAGTTCTTGAGAAAGGCCGATCGATGGCGGGACGACGAACAACTCCCCCTCGTCGGCAGGCCGTCCATCCTCGTCGAGGATTCGGACATCGAGACCGAGCGTCGGCGTCGTGAACATCGCGGGCACAGCGTCGTGGAGGACGGTACCGATGAGATACCCTCCACCGATCTCGGTACCGCCGCAGTACTCGATCACCGGCACGCCGCCGGCGGCTTCCATCAACCATGCGTAGTCCTCCGGCACCGAAGCCTCCCCGGACGACGACAGCACCCGTACCTCTGTCCACCCGGCATCATCGAGCGCACCGGTCGATCGCCACACTGCCACGATCGACGGGACGAGACCCAGAACAGTGACACCCACTTCCCGAACGAAGTCGATGAAGCCTCTCCCGGTTGGAGCGTCGTCGTAGAGCGCCATGGCCGCACCATTGATCAGCGTCGCGTAGATGAGCCACGGACCCAGCATCCAGCCGAGGTTCGTGGGCCATGCCACGGTGTCGTCGCCGTGGATGTCGTGATGGAAGTAGCCGTCCATCGCCCCCTTGATCGGAGTGAGGTGAGTCCAGGGGATGCCCTTCGGCTCCCCCGTCGTACCCGATGAGAACAGGATGTTCATGAAGGCGTTTGGGGGACCGGGTACCGGAGTGAAGGTTCGATCACCGCCGAGGAATCGGCCCCACGAGATGTCCCCATCTCGCAATGCAACGCTGCCGCCGGTCTCGACCACGACGCACTCCGCGGCCCCCGCCTCGATCACCTTCTCGTACATGGGGAGATCCCGACCGGACCGCTCGAACCGGTCCTGGGTGATGGTGATCTTCGGATCGGTCAGACGGAGTCGGGTGGCGATCTCGTGGGGGGCGAACGAGTCGGCGATCGACACGACCACTGCACCGACCGCCACCGTCCCGAGATAGGCGGCCACGGCCTCGATCGTCATCGGCATAGCGATCGCGACCCTGTCTCCCATCCCGATGCCGTGGGTCGTCAGGCCGTTCGCGAACCGATCCACGAGCGCTCGTAACTCTCCGTACGACATTCGATAGTCGACGCCGTTCCGACGGTAGACAACGGCCGTGTGCTCGTCGGGTGCGGTGAAGCACGAATCCACGATGTTCATCCGTGCCCCGGCAAGCCAGACCGGATCGTCGGGGGGCCCATCCAGGATCTGCGACGGCGGCACGGCGAACACGATGTCGAGTCGGGCGATGACCATCTCCCAGAACTCAGATCGTGACTCGATTGACCAGCGATAGAGATCCTCGTACGAATCGAAACCCAGGTCGCTCATGACACCCGTCAGGTTGGCGTGGCCGACCGTGGCGGCGTTGGGCCTCCACGCTGGAGGATGTGTCTCGGACATAAGGGGCGACATTAGCCCCACCTTCCGATCGCGGTCCGTAGAGTGAACCCCGTAACACAGCCGAAGGAGAGGGGAAGCATGTCGAATCGCTTCCGAAAGAACACGGCGGTCACGTTGACAACGTTGATGCTCGGGATGATGTTGGCACTTCTGCTGACGACGCCGGCCGGCGCCGACGTCACGCGCGGGGAATGCGTCGGACAGGCCGAATTCCCGTCGAAAACCTCCGACAACGTTCTAAGCGCAGATCGATCCAGGTCGGTCGCGTTCCTCGTGCCGAAGGAGGAGACCGTCGTATACGCGGGCGCCCTCAGCGAAGGTGCCCAACCGTTCGACAGCCCGGTCGCCTTCGAAGGCGGCATCAGCGTCGAACTGCCGCTCTCCTCATGGCAGTTCACCACCTGGGGCGGGGAATCGACACAGGTGTCCGCCGACGGTGTGTACACCTACTCGATCCCGAGTTTCGTACCGGCAGGGACGGGTGAGTTCGAGGTCACGGGTTGGCACAAGCAAGGTGACATCGACTGCGAGGTCATTGTCACGGTGGCGCTCGATGGCAAGCCGGGTCCCGCAGCTCTCGTTGCCGCCGCGGGCACGGTCGTGTTCGGCGCCGGTGTTCTCGCGGCCGGGTCCAAGAAGGGGGTGAAGGCATGAAGGGTCGACCCATCCTTGGCGTGATCACCGGATTCCTCTTCGGCCTCCTCCTCGGCATCACGCTGTTCCTCTACGGCGTGATCCCTCTCAGCAGCGACATGCTGTGGATCCTGCCACTACTCGGGATCCTGCTCGGTCTCATCATGGCTGCCTGGGCGCCCTTCGGAAGGAGAGCGGAACCGGTTCCACCCCAGGCAACCTTCACCGCCGCGAGCGGTGGCGGAACCGCCGATATCGCCGGTGACCTCCCGGTCGAGTCGACCGACGAAGACGAGGTAACCACCGAAGAAGCAACCGACGAAGACGACCCATCCGCCGACGACGAGATCCCCGAAGAAACCGACGACGTCATCGACGAAACAACCGACGAAGAGACCGCCGAGGAATCCACTACGGAGTAGCCCCGGCGACCCGGAGCGAGCACAATGCCACGGATGAAGCATGCGCGCCCCGGTTGGTGGGGCGACCCGGTCCACGTTGTCTATACGATCGTCGTCTTCGTCATCCTGGCGTCGCTCGACAACGCGGCCATAGCGTTGATCCCCTCGATGGTTCCCCAGCTGAGGGATACGTTCGGTGTTGGCACGGCTGCCATCGGTCTCCTGACAGGAGCCCAGGTCCTCGTGACAGCAGTGACGGCGGTTGGGTGGGGGTATCT
>JAUXCV010000433.1 GCA_030618675.1 Acidimicrobiia bacterium
CGATGAAGAGATTCATATTCCTGACCTACGGATTCGAGACGCCGACCCCGGAGATCATGGAGGCCTGGGGCAACTGGTTCGCATCGCTCGGAGACAAGATGGTTGACACCGGAGGACCGTCCGGAGGCGGACGGGAGATCACACGAGCCGGTACCACCGACCTTCCCCTGGACCTCGATGCGTTCACCGGATACGTGATCATCAACGCCGCCGACCTCGACGAGGCGACAGCGATTGCCGAGACCTGCCCGATCATCACCGCTATTCGGGTGTACGAAACGATGTCGATGTAGCGCCATCGTGCTTGGTCGGAACGATCCCCTTCCCAGGGCTGTCAGGTTCCAGAAGCAGCGGTCCGGCCTAGCCTCACATACGGGTTCTACCGCGTCCTTCGACGCAGCCCGAAGAGAGGATGCTGGTGGCCATGCCTGCTGATCAGAGCGTTCCGGGCGAGTTCGGAGTCGACTCCATGGCTGGTCCCCTGCTGGAGGTGGCCATGCGCCGCCCGGGTGCGATCCTCACCGCCGACGCCGGCGAGTGGCACTACGCCAAATCCATCGACGCCAACGCGCTCGTGACCCAGTACGAAGCGTTCGTCGATCTGCTCGAGGCCGGCGGCGCTCAGATCCACTGGCTGCCCGACCACGGAGCGGACGGACTCGCCGACTCGGTGTTCACGTTCGATCCGTCCTTCGTGATCCCGGCCGGAGCGATCATCCTTCGCCCCGGCAAACATGCCCGGCGGGCAGAAGCAGAACTACACCGCACCTTCTACGAAGGGTTGATGCCGATCGTGGGAACCATCGAGGCGCCCGGTGTCATCGAGGGCGGCGACTGCTGCTGGCTCGATCCAACGACGCTGGCCGTCGGTCGGGGGTTCCGCACGAACCAGGCCGGAATCGATCAATTGGCTACGATCGTTGCCCCGTACGGGATCGATGTCGAAGCCTTCGATCTGTCCTATGGGAAGGGCCCGGACGCCTGCCTCCATCTCCTTTCCTTGATCAACCCGCTCGATACCGACCTTGCCCTCGTCCATGCACCACTCATGCCGGTAGCCCTCCATGAGCGCATGATCGAGATGGGGTACGAACTGCTCGACGTCCCCACCGACGAATACGAAGCGAGCGCCGGACTCAACCTCAACGTTCTCGCCGTTGGTCCTCGACGGTGCATCGCGATCGACGGCTTCCCCCGGACCGTCGAACTCATGAGAGCCGCAGGATGTGACGTCACCGTGTTCAGCGCAGACGAACTCTGCCTGCCCTGTGAAGGCGGCCCCACCTGCCTCACCCGTCCGCTGCATCGATCGGGGATCTGACTCCCCAGAGGTTGACGTCTCGTCGCGTTGTGGGCTGCTCGCCGCAGGCACCACCGTCCGCAGAGCTACGTACGGAGTGGTTTGTAACCTGCTTTCGTGTCCGAGTCCACAGATTCTCCAGAGCCGCTCACGGACGATGAGATAGCGGAGGCCAACGTCGGCGAGCCGGTTCGGTTCGATGGCCGGATCGAACTCCACGAGCCTGATCCCTCTTGGGCAGGTCTGTATTCCCGAGAAGAGGCCCGGATTCGCAGCGTGCTGGGTAACAAGGCTCGTGTCGTGGAGCATGTTGGCTCGACGGCCGTCCCGGGACTGGCTGCGAAACCGATCATCGATGTGGTCCTGGCGGTCACCGACTCTTCCGACGAAGGATCGTACGTCCCGGCGTTGGAGGCCGAGGGCTACGTCCTGACCATTCGTGAAGAGAACTGGTTCGAGCATCGGCTCTTCAAGGGACCCGATACCAACATCAACCTTCATGTCTTCAGCGAGGGTTCGCCTGAGATCGCCCGGATGATCGCATTCCGAGATCACCTGAGAACGAATCCGGGTGATCGAATCCGCTACGAAGATGCCAAACGCGAGTTGGCCTCCCGGAACTGGAGATTCGTTCAGAA
>JAUXCV010000086.1 GCA_030618675.1 Acidimicrobiia bacterium
GCACAGCGAATGTCCAGAGGAGTTGATATCGATGCGCTCTTATGAGCTGATGATCATCCACCGACCCGACATGGTCGAATCGGATGTCCGCAAGCAGGTCGAGCAAGTCTCCGCGACGATCGACACCAGCGGCAACGTTACCGGGACCGATTTCTGGGGGAAGCGACGCTTCGCCTACGAGATCGACCACATGAACGAGGGCTACTACTCCGTCCTCGATTTCGAGGGAGAGGCCAATCTCGTCGACGCGCTCGACCACGCTTTGTCGTTGTCCGACGCCGTTGTTCGTCACAAGATCATTCGAAGGACCGATCGAGAGGGTTGATTCCTGTCACACGCTCCCCTCATGATGGGGGAGTACAGGAAGAGAGAAGAGAGAGAACATGAGCAATGTGAACAGTGTGACCTTGATCGGCAACCTCGTCGAAGACCCGGAACTCCGATTCACCCCGAGCGGCGTCGCCATGACCAAGGTGCGTTTTGCCGTGAACAAGCGGTATCAGGCTCAGGGCGAGTGGAAAGAAGAGACGAGTTTCTTCGGTGGCACGTGCTGGCGAGACCTGGGCGAGAACGTGGCCGAATCCCTCACCAAGGGAATGCGCGTCATCGTGGTCGGTGAGCTTCAGCAGCGTTCCTGGGAGACCCAGGATGGCGACAAGCGGTCGATCGTTGAGATTGACATCAAGGAGATCGGCCCGTCGATTCGGTGGGCTACTGCAACGGTCACGAAGACACCTCGCGCCGACGGCGGTTGGTCGAGCCAGGGTCAGGGACAGGGGCAGGACCAGCCTGCAGCCCCGGTCGCTCGCCAGAACCCAGCGCCCGACGAGGCACCCTTCTAAAGGAGAACATCGATGGCAAAGACACGAAGTACACGGACGAAGCGGCGCCGCCCCTCCGACGACAGGGGCCGGCGGAAGCGCATTGTCTACCGCTTCAAAGAGAACGAGTTCGTCGACTACAAAGACGTAGCGCTGCTCCGCAAGTTCATGTCCGATCGGGGCAAGATCCGTTCCCGCCGCGTCACCGGATTGAACGAGAAGCGTCAGCACCAGGTTGCCACGGCGATCAAGAACGCTCGCGAGATGGCCCTGCTGCCCTACATCTCGACAAGGCAGAGCAAATGAAGCTGATACTCACGAAGGACGTCGTTGATCTCGGCAACAAGGGCGATGTTGTCAACGTCTCCGATGGATACGCTCGCAACTATCTCATCCCCAGATCGTTCGCTGTGAAGGCAACCGACGGGGCGCTCCGTCAGGCTGATTCGATGCGAATCGCCCGCGAGGAGGCGTTGCTTGCCGCCCGCCAGGAGGCGGAAGGCTATGCCCAGTCCCTCACCGGGACCAGGGTTGTGGTCGCGGCGCGTGCCGGCGATGAGGGCAAGCTGTTCGGATCGATCGGTGATGGGGACATCGCTGCTGCGATCTCGAAGTTCACCGGGATCGATGTCGACCGCAAGATCGTTCGGATCGAAGGCCCGATCAAAGAGATCGGCCTGCACGAGGTGATCCTCGAACCGCACTCGGAGGTCCAGTTCTCGGTTACGCTGGATGTGATCCCGGCCTAGCTGGCGCCAAGATGGAACCGATTGGGGCCCGTCTTCGGACGGGCCCCTTTTCGCGTTGACTCCGCGAACCCCGCCTGGGCGGCGTTTGGGGGCGAGTCGGACGATTGCGCGAAAACAAAGCCCGGTCCGCGGAAAACAGTCGGCCCGGCTCGGACCGCTCGACTGCCCCGGGTCGTAGAATCGCCCTTCTTCTCGCGCCACTCGGGTGTTCCACGCGTTTCTGTCACACCCGCATGCGAAGATGACGACGATGACGGGTCGGATGAGAACAACTGGAGGATCATGACGAGCGTTGCCGAACGCCCAACAGGTGCCCGGAGCTTGCAGGTGCCGCCACATAGCGTCGAGGCCGAAGAGTCGGTGCTCGGTGCGGTTCTCCTGTCCTCCGACGCCGCCAACATCGCACTCGAGAAACTCCATGCCGACGACTTCTACCGCCCGGCTCATCAGCAGGTGTTCGAAGCGGTTCGAACCCTGTTCGACGCGAACGAGCCGATCGACGCCGTCACCGTCTCCGAGATGCTCCGGCGCGACGGAGCGCTCGAACGACTCGGAGGCGTTGCGTTCCTTACCCGCCTTCTCGATACCGTCCCGACCACGTCGAACGTCGACTACTACGCCGGAATCGTGGAGGAACACGCCCTCCGCCGACGGCTCATGCGCGTCGGTGGCACGATCGGGGGCATCGCATCGGAGATGAGCGAGCCGATCGCCGACGTACTCGATCGAGCTGAACAGGAGGTCTTCCAGGTCGCCGAGCGACGCGTCGGAGAGGGCCTCGCTCCGATCGATCCGCTCCTTGGTCCGGCGATCGAGCGGGCCGAGGAACTCCAGAGGCTCGGATCGGAGATCACCGGTATTCCGACGGGTTTCCGGGATCTTGACAGCAAGCTCGCCGGACTCCATCCCACGAACCTCATCATCATCGCTGCCCGCCCTGGAATGGGGAAGACGGCGTTGGCGCTCAATATCGCGCAGAACGTCGCTCAGAACGACCATCCGGTGGCGATCTTCTCGCTGGAGATGAGTCGCGAAGAGGTCGTCTCCCGAATGCTCTGCTCCACCGGCCGAATCGACTCGCAGCGACTACGCACCGGCCGCCTCGCAGAGGCCGACTTCACCAAGCTCTCGAACGCGGCGAGCGCCCTCTATAAGAAGCCGATCTTCGTCGACGACTCGCCGGGTCTCACGGTCACTGAGATCCGGGCGAAGTCCCGCCGTCTCCGGCGCCGACCGGGTCTCGGTCTCATCATCGTGGACTATCTCCAACTGATGCATGGCTCAGGCGGCGAGAACCGTCAGCAAGAGATCGCTCTCATCTCTCGGTCACTGAAGAACCTGGCACGAGAACTCGAGGTACCGGTCATCGCTCTCTCCCAGCTGAACCGATCCCTGGAGAGCAGGGAAGACAAGCGCCCACGCCTCGGTGACCTACGCGAATCGGGGGCGATCGAGCAGGACTCCGACGTCGTCTTGTTCATCTATCGCGACGAGGCGTACAACCCCGAGAAGATGGAATCGAAGGGCGTCGCAGAGATCGTTGTCGCAAAGCACCGGCAAGGCGCCGTCGGGAAGATCCAGATGACCTTCCTGCCTGAGTTCACGCTCTTCGCCGATATGGGAAGGGACGTGCCGATCGCATGACCGGCATCAGACTCCTCGTCGTCGAGACATGGCACCCGGCCTACCGTCGGCCGCTGATATTGATCGCCGGTGACCGAGTGACGGTCGGGCAACAAGACACCGAATGGACGTCGTACCGATGGTGCACCAACGAGGCCGGGACGAGCGGCTGGGTTCCTCACGATTACCTCGTGATCGAAGAAGATGGCACCGCCACGACGACCGCCGACTACTCGACAGCCGAACTCACGGTCGAGGCCGACACCGTCGTGACCGGATTCCAGGCAGCCGGCGACTGGACCTGGTGCGTAGCCGACGACGGTGCCGAGGGATGGGTGCCGAATCGGGCGCTCAGCCGCATGCCATAGTTCCCGTCGGTGTCACCGACGCCGACGGAAGACAAAGGCCACTGTTCCGATGGCTGCTGCCCCGACGGCGATCGGGACCCATACCCAGGACAGATCAGCGGGATCCTGATCGCATCGCTCGAGGAGATCGAAGCGAACGAGTCGGTACTCGGAAGTTGCCTTGGTGATCTCCGTATCGGTCATTCCTATCGGATCGAGGCCGAACGCCCTCGCAGCGAAACCCGAGTCGATGAGAACCCGACGAACACGATCTCGAGACCCTTCGTCGCCCGTAGCGTCAGTGACGAACACCGTCCATCGGCCGTCCGGGAGCCAGAGCACAGCGCGTCTCGCAACCAGCACGTTGCGGTACCAGTCGGTCTTCGATCCGAACGCGGCGAGGCAGTACCGGCTCTGGCCTTCAGGAGTGAAGTTGAGCGGCGCCAGATATCGGGTTCCCGTTGCACGCCCGCGATGCTCGACAACGAGGATCCGACCGGTCACGGACGGCCACGCATCGGCCCACCGGCCCAGACCAAGTCGCCACATGAACACCATTCCCTTGTTCATGGAACGAAACACCATCCTGAGACGCTCCATGACGTGCGGACTGAGAACGCGGTCGTAGCGACGCGCAATGGCCTGACGGTTCTCCATACCCCATGTCTACTCCGACCGATCGTGCGGTACAAGGGGCAAGAGAGAGTCAGGAGTCAAGACGCACAGCCCACCTATCTCTGACTACGGACTACGGGCTACGGGCTACGGGCTACGGGCTACGGATTACGGATTACGGATTACGGACTACCGACTGCACCGGCGAAGCCGGCTCCATCACGTGATGCAGACACCTTCCGCACCGTGGCGTGGATCGCGCAGCAGGATCGAAACCACTACCGCCCCGGCCATCGCGACGACGTCGAGAAACAGCACAGCGGCGAGAGGTACCCACGTCACGGCGATGCCGATCGCCAGGGGGAGGAGGGCGAGTGGAGCGAGAAGGGTGCCGAGCAATGCGACACACGTGGCCCGGAGGTGGTCGGGCGCCATCTCGAGGATGATGTTCGCGTAACCGAGACGGAGCCCGCTCATTGTGGCCCCGACGAGGAAGAACGTGACATACAGCGGTACAGGCCCGGCGATGAGCGCAGCGAGTGCTGCCAGCGCCGCCCCGAGACCGGCGACCGATGTTCCTATGATCACGGTTCGGTTGCCGAATCGGTCCCCGAGCCAACCCCACAGCAGGTTCGAGAGCGCAGCGCCGGTCATCTGCGCGGCGAGGTAGAGACCGACAGCGGCTTGATTCACGCCCACGTCGTTGAGAGCGAACAGGACGAAGAACGGGGCGGACATGAGAAGGACGGAAGTGAGTCCTCTGGCGGCGAGCAACCGCCTGAAGTTCTTGTTCACTTTGGTGAGATGAGCGGCTCGCCGGACGGACTCGCCGAGTGACTCGGTCTGACGTTCGTGAGTCGACGGGGGCTCTCTGACGATCACGATGCCGACGAAGGCGATGAGAAGGAACACGGCAGCGAGGAAGAAGATCAGGGCGTAGTTCATCGGATACCCGATGCCTCCGGAGTCGGACAGGATCCATGCGATGACCCACCCTGCTCCGATCGCCAGCGTGTACCCGATGAGTTGCTTCCATCCGATGAACCGGCCGCGCCTCTCAGTCGGGATCGCTTTCGCGAAAACGTCCGCATAGACCACCGAGCCAACACCGCCGGCGAGGGAGAACGCTGCGAAGAGCCCCACGAGGAGGATCAGGACGAGGTTGGCGTGGTCAAGGGCGAACATCGCCGTCACGACGGCGAGCAGGCCCCAGGAAATCCACCGCATCGTGATGATCCACATGAGGATCGGCTTCTCGTATGGGCGGTCCTCGACCCGATAGGCGGTGACCATCTGGGGTAGGACGTGTCCCACCTCTTGTGCGACGACCATCAGTCCGATGACGACGGTCGATCCCGTCAGTGTTGCGATGAATGAAGGCAGCACCGTGTTGATGTTCGAGAAGGCTTCGGAGAGTTGGAAGAAGACGCCATGGATCAGACCACCGGTGAAGTTCCTGCGGTAGTCCGCCGGGAGGGCTTCGTCATCGCGCTGCATCGTTTCCACAACGGCTGAGGGTACCGCGGTACGGTGCTGCCGAATCTGCCGGTACGCTGCCGTGATGCCCCTCAAGAGTCGGACGAACCGTGTGATCGCCGTCGGTTCGCTCGCTCTCCTGGCCGTGGCGTGGGGAGCGATTCCCTTGTTCGTTCGCGCCGAGATCCCGTCGAGCCATCTGGTAGCGATGCGAGTCACCCTCGGTGCGGTCGTGCTGGTGCTGTTCTCGCTGGCGACAGCGCGATTCACGATCCCGAGGGGCCGGTGGCGCGGCGTCGCAGCGCTCGGGATAGCGCTTGCCGCCCATTGGCTTGCGTTCTTCGTGGCACTGAATCTGACAACGGTCGCCGTGACGCTCGCCATCCTCTATATCGGACCGGTGCTTGCCGCAGTGCTCTCGGGACCGCTTCTCCACGAACGGGTGAGTCGATCCGCCTACATCGGACTCGCGGTCGCCGTCGCCGGAACGCTGTTCGTGATCAGACCGGGTTCGGGCGCCACTGTGGCGGGGGTGGCCGTAGCGGCGGTCTCCGGCGTGCTTCTGGCGGCGATCATGCTCCTCGGGAAGCCGCTTGCTGCCGACCTCGGCGGGGTGGTCGTCGCCACGTGGGAACTCGTCGTCGCCTCTGTCGTCCTGGCACCGTTCACGGTGCAGGCAGTTCGAGAGTCCGGCGAGTACTGGCCGCAGTTCGTGGTTCTCGGGGCGCTTTTCACCGGCCTTGCCGGGGTTATCTACTGGACGTCGATGCGACGACTGCCGGTGGCGGTGGTTTCGGTGATCATGTACCTGGAGCCGGCGTCAGCAGTGGTGTGGGCCGCTCTGTTCCTCGGGGAGCGGCCGGACCCGCTCACATGGCTCGGAGTGATCCTCGTGGTCGCCGCCGGCACGATCGCTACTCGAGGCGTATCCGATGAGGAAGCGGTCGGTGTCACAGAGGCTCTCTGAGACGCACGGATTCCGGTCTGGAGAGTCGTTATCGACGACGACGCATCGCAACGCGAGGGCTTGATACGTCATGTGAACTGCTGTGTTCGGCGGTATATGATGCCCGTCAACGAAGCGCTCATCCAGAGCGGTGGAGGGACAGGCCCTGCGAAGCCGCGGCAACCGACGCGAACGGTGCCAATGCCTGATCGATGAGGAGCCGAAGC
>JAUXCV010000098.1 GCA_030618675.1 Acidimicrobiia bacterium
CACCTGGACATCACGCCCCTTGTCGGTGGGCTGACCAACAGGAACTACCTCGTGGGCACCCACGACGTTCAGTTCGTGATCCGGATCGCCGGCGAGAACGGGCCACTTCTCGGTGTCGACCGTGCGCGGGAAAAGGACGTGATCGACATCGTCGAAGCGGCAGGCATCACACCACAGCTTGTCGCCTTCGTCCTGCCCGATGGCCACGCTGCAACCCGCTTCCTCGCCGGGGCCCATGCGCTCAGCATCGCCGAGTTCACGTCCACCGCGATGGTCCCGCGCCTCGCCGCGAAACTGCGCGAGGTGCACAACCTCGGACCGGTTGAAGGCGTGTTCGATCCTTACGCCGACATCACACGCTGGATGAATCTGCTCATGTCGAGGGACGCGCCCCTGCCGTCCCGTCTCGGTCCGCTCCTCGAACTCGTTGCAGCATCGCACGCCGTCCGGCCCCGCCCGGCGGAACATGAGATGGTGCTCTGTCACAACGATCCGTATCACCTGAACTTCCTCGACGACGGATCGCTCTGGCTCATCGACTGGGAGTACGCGGGCATGAACGATCCGATGTACGACCTTGCCGGCATTGGATACATGCTCGATGTCGAGGGCAGGGATCTGCTGCTGGAGGCGTACTTCGGATCGGTTGTGCCGGAGACTCGGAGTGTCCTCGAAGCGCTCATGCCGGTGTATCTGTGCTGGAACGTTGTCTGGTCCCTCATCCAGATCGACGGCGGCCTCCGAGGCTTCGACTACTTCAGCTACTCCGAAAAGCTCCTCGACTGGATGCCCGCGCTTCGGACCTGAGGCCGTCATCGAAGCGGTTAGCTGTCACGGTTGTGGCGTTTCGATCTCGTCACCCTGCTCTTGCGTCCAACGGGAATGAGCCGGGTCAGAGCCACTGCCGTGATTAGTGTGACTCGTCGAGACGTTCCCCGCCGTGAACCGGCGTCCATCACACAAGGAGATATCTATGACACAGCAACCAGGCGGCTGGTACACCGACCCGACCAGGCAGTACATGTACCGCTACTGGAACGGAACCCAGTGGACCAACCAGGTGAGCAGCAGCGGCATCACGAGCACCGACCCGAACCCAATGGATCCGACGGCCGCCACTACGCCGCCGGCCCCGGGCTCAGAGGTAGCAACTCCACCCCAGGCTGCACCCACACCAGCGGTTCAGGTCACGCAGAAGAGCGGAACCGGAATCGGCGTCATCATCGGTGTCCTCGTGGCCGTTGTGGCCGTCGTCGTGCTGATCCTCGTGCTGATGAACAGCTCGGGGGGTGACTCGCCGACGTCGACTACCGGCGCGCCGGACACAACGAAAGCCCCGGTCACTACGGAAGCTCCCGCACCGACGACGACTGTCGCGCCGTAGCAGACAATCCATCAGGGAAGGGGCTGAGCCACTCCCCTCGCTTCATGGCAGAACCCTGTAACCGCTCGGGTTACAGGGTTCTGCTTGTACGGAGTCCCGGGGCCTTGTGCCAGGCACCCCCTCTACAGGTCTCCGGCGGCGACCCTCGTTCTCGGATCGGTCTTGAGCAAGCCGATAAACGCGAAGTAGAGCACCGGAATCGAGAGGTAGAGAAGGAGGGCGAGCAACGGTTCCCACGTCGCTACCAGCATGGCGATGATGTACACGATGATCGGACTTCCATGTGCGATCATCGTCACTCGCCGTGTCCCCTTGTCCTCCGCTTGCCAGAGCAATCCAGGATGCCGGGAGAGATAGAAACCAAGAAGCATGAGAAACAGCGACACGGCGATGAGCACGACACCGTAGACGTGAAGGGCCGATGGCTCATCCGGGTACTCGCTCAATACCCCGGCAGCGAACGGCACCATCGCGGCTGGCATCAGGAACATGAGGTTGAGCCAAAGCGTGTTGCGGTCGATATGCCGAACCTGGTTGTACACCGATCGATGCCCAACCCAGTACATGCCGACGATCAGGAAACTGACGATGAAGGCGAGTACGCTCGGCCGCATCTCAGCCAATGACTCCGAGAGCGGTATCCCGGAGCCGAGCTCGGGAACCTTGATCTCGAGAACCAGGATCGTGATGATGATCGCGAAGACACCATCCGAGAAGAACAGCATCCTCTCGGGACTCATGTCGCGTTGCCCTCTGCCTGGGAGGCCGGCCTGTTTGCCATCCGCCATGCTTGTGTCCTTCATGCGCTAACTACAAGTCTTCGCGTTGTGCCACTCCAAGTGCAAGAAGGCCTCGGAACACCTGCGACATTGCCCCAGGAATACCCCGGCCATGGCGTGCCTCTGTCGATGGGCATACTCCTCCCCTACGCAGGCCCTTCAGCGCCCTCATTGGTAGGCGACGCGGGTGTCGATCCGTCGGCGGATGCGTATTCGCCGTGGTAGACGACGTCGTAGGTCTTGCCGGTGTTGGAGATGATCGACGTGATCAACGCGGCGACGGGCAGCGCCATGAACGCCCCCATCGGGCCCGCTATCGCACCACCAGCCAACGCCGCACCGAACGCGACCCCACCGTTGAGCGTCATCGTCTGCGCAGACAGCTTCGGCGACAACCAGTAGTTCTCGGCCTGCTGATAGATCAACACCCACACCAACAGGATCAACGCCGGAACCAGACCCAACACCACCAAAGCCAACAGGATCGGCACCGCAGCACCGATATACGTCCCGACCGCGGGGATGAACTCGGCAACGAACCCCTCGAAGATCGCCAACGGCAACGCATACGCCAACGGCATGCCCACAAGCATCATCGCGACGAAGAACAGGCCACCGTTGATCACCATCAACAACATACGCGAGTAGAAGTAGCCGCCCGTCTGCTCGATCGCCGTATCCCACACCCACCCCGCGACCTGCTGCCGATGCGGCGACATACGCGACATCAACGCACGCTGAATCCTCGGCGCATCCGCAGCGAAATAGAACGTGAACAACAAGATCGTCATCATATTGAACACGAACCCGATCCCCGACGTCGCCACCCCCACCAGATTCTCCGCCCAATCCGTCAACCCCGTATCCGCCGTCTCCCCAGCATCAGCCGCCGTCGACTGACTGATCACATCCCGCCCAAACGCGTCCTGACTCCACGAATTGACCTGATCCGCCATACCCCCGGCATCCACATTCACCTGATCCGCGAACGACGCAATCGCAGGAATCAACACCACAACCATCAACACCAAAAACACCACCAACCCCGCGTAGATCCCACCAACCGCAGCACCACGCTTCCACCCCCACCGCTCATGCATGTACTTCACCGCAGGGATCATCGCCAACGCAAAGAAGACCGACACACCGAGCATGCGCAACAACGTCTGAGTCCGCCACGCCAGCGTCACGAAGAACAACGTAACGAGAATGACCACCACGGCCTTCCACAACACCGACCACGCAAACTTACCGACCCACCCGGGAGTTCCATCCCGACCCTGCTTCGCAGCCTCCCCCACCTGCACCGCCGCAACAACGTGATCCGGGACCACGACCTCGCCCGAACTCGCGGGACTGTTCGCACCATCCTGTGTGGTCATGATTCCGCCTTCCATGTCGTTCTGCCGTCGGTCCGGCCCCACAGTAGGCAACCGTTCGACCGTTTCGACGAGGGACCCGCGCTTGATCGGCCAGCGGTACCACTTGTCTGCTAGTTACCGCTCTCGTTTGTGCGCTAAGCACTATAGTATGCGCCCTAGGGACCGACTAGGAGTGGCGATATGAGCCACACTTGACGGTGATCCCACAAGTAGTCGGATCACCGTCGGGCAGGTAGAAGTGCTCGACGAAGAGTCGGACACCCGTGTCAAGGAAAGGACACAGAACTATGGCAGGAGACAATCTTGCGTTGTACGTCGCGGCGTACCCGGATGCCGCGTCCGCGAAGGCGGACTTCGAGTCACTGAAGAGCGCCGAAGGCGCTGATCTCAAGGTCGAAGGCGCAGTCGTGATGAGCCGCGACGCCGATGGGGACGTTGACGTCCTCTCGAAGGGCGACGGGATGACCACGGCCGGTGCCGTGATGGGTGGAGGGGTCGGCCTCGTCGTCGGTCTGTTCGCACCGCCGCTGCTCGCTGCGACCGCTATCGGTGCCGGCATCGGTGCGCTGCTAGGGCATTTCACGAAGAAGCATGAAGAGAAGGAACTCGGTGTGGAACTCGATGAGTACTTCCCGCCCAACTCCTCGGCGGTCGTCGTCGTGGTCGACAACAAGTACCTCGACCGGGTCGAAGCCGCATTGACGAAGTCGGTCAAGCGGATCAGCAAAGCGATCGATACAGACGACTACGACAAGCTCCAGAAGGCCATTTCGAAGTCAGGCGACGAGGTCACCGACGCCGTCGAGTCCTGAACCAGGCCAAGACGACATCCGGGCGGCCGATCCGCCCGAGACCCAGAAACCCCGCTCTCCGGTTCCCTCCCCCACCGACAGGGCGGGGTTTCTCGCGTGTCCGGCTCCCGCTACTTCGTTGACGCTATCCGTCGGTGGCGGCGACACGTCCGGACGCGATCGCGGCGGTGAACGCTTCGTAGTCACTCTGGTTCTGGTCGGCATAGGCGTAGGCGAAGTCGGTCACCGCCTCGGCGAACGTATCACTCGCACCAAGGTAGCCCGAGATCGCGATCTGATCCCCGGACCGAGCATGGGCATGAGCGAGGGTCCACCCACAGAGCGACGCGTAGGCCGACAACCGGCGGGGACTCATCTTGGCGACGTCCGCCGATCCCTTCATGTCGTACAGTTGGCGCCAGTAGAACTGGTAGCCGGCATCGTTGGTCGACCAGCCGAGAAAGATGTCGCTCGCTGCCTGCATGAGCCGCTGACCTTGAACGACACGCTGCCCGTGCTGGGTGTACTTGCTCTTCGGCAGGAACTCTTCGAGCACTGAATCCGTGGCTTCCTTGATCTGAAGGAAGAGCGGATCGGCGTCATCTCTCCCCTCGAGCAACACGATCATGCAACGGGTTCCGACGCTGCCGACTCCGACCACCTTCACGGCGGCATCGACGACGCTATATCGGCTCAGAAGCACCTTGCGATCGTCGTTGAGAGTCTCCTTGTAGAGGGCCAGACTCTCGTCGACCGCCCGGCGGAGTTCCTCGGGATGCCCCTGTGTGGGGACGTCACGAAGCGGGATCAACAGCGGCGGTTGGCTCTTGATCCGACTCACACCGTTCACCTTCTCCGTGAGCTTGGCCATCGCAGACAGGCTGCCCTTCGAATGAGCCTTCTCAGCCCGCTTCTGGGAGCGCGCCCGATCCTTCTTCTTCGGGAGCGCGTCGATGATCTGGTCCAATGTCAAGTGCGCGTACCAGACGTCGAGACTGGTCGCCGTGGTGAACCTGGCCATCGCCTGCTGGTAGCCCGCTATCGAATTCGTGGTCATCAAACGGATATCGTCGTCATCGAAGTCGTTTTCGCGACCGGCGAGAACGAAACTGGTTGCCAGGCGCTTCAGATCCCATTCCCACGGACCGGGAAGGGTCTCATCGAAGTCATTGATGTCGAAAACCTGCTGCCGCTCCGGTGAAGCGAAGGAACCGAAATTCGACAGGTGAGCATCACCACAGATCTGAACCGAGAGACCGGTAGCGGGGGTACCCGCGAGATCGGAAGCCATGATCTTCGCGGCACCCCGATAGAACGCGAACGCCGACTCCGCCATGCGGGAATGACGTATGGGAACGAGCCATTGAAGCCTCCCCGCGTCCTGTTCGGTGAGCATCACCACCGGATCGGGGCGATGCTCGACCGGCGACCACGCCCCGTGACTCGATCTTGGAACCGTCTTCCGGATCGCTTTGCCGTGGGCTTGGCGTTCCTCCGGTGTAGCTGGCTCGGTCATGTCACCCTCCTCGGTGCTTCGCACCCGTGATCTCGGCCATCGCATCTAGCACTCTAACCATTTGTGCTTAACGCGCTAGCAACTGTTGACCTCTTCGTGTAGCCTGAAGCCGGTCAAGACAACAACTGGAGGTCGTCATGTGTTGCTTCTTCACGGCGTTGGTGTTCCTCGGACCTCGTGCGGCAATCCTCATCTGGTGGTTGATCTCGCCAGTCCGGTGGCAAGCGGCGTTCTCGAGTTTCTGGTGGGGATTCCTTGGGTTCATCTTCGCGCCGTGGACCACCCTCATGTGGGTATCCGTGGCACCCGGCGGCATCGTTGGATTCGACTGGATCATCGTTGGTCTCGGTGTCGTGGCCGATATCGCTTCCTACTCGACAAGCGCCTACGGCAACCGCGAACGGTACATGGAGGTCTGAATCGC
>JAUXCV010000247.1 GCA_030618675.1 Acidimicrobiia bacterium
TGATACATAGTCATGGAGACCCGTGCGGCCTTGGACATGATGTACCCGCCGAGAACGAAGTTGCCGAGGACGATCGCGACTCCGACGAGAGCAGCAACGGCCCCCTGCCAGCCTTGCAGTAGGCCGAAGATGAGGGCGAGAACCGGGGCGACGAAGATCCCTCGTTTGGCGATGTGCTTGCCGATGATCGCCTCGATCGGGCGCTCATCGGGTACGGGTCCGTACCGTACGGCGGGGTCGGCGTCAGGCGCCATGGCTCAACTTCCGGGCTTGCTCCTCGATCACCGCGGATCGCTGCCACATGCGGTGTGCGCCGACGGCCATACCGATGATCGACCACACGATCGTCATGATCGGACTCCAACCGGTCCACCAGTCGAGGAGCAGGCCGATGAGAAGGCCCGTGAGGATGTAGGTGAAGAAATCGGCCCCGCCGGAGAACCCTCCGGTGATGGCTTCTTTCGGCGGGACGCCGTGCCGCCTCGGCCCATCCATGTGCTGGTCGCTCCCAGGTTCCGAGGGACCCCAATGCGGCGCCCCATCTGTCAAGAGCAAGAATACCGGAAGCAGAACCCCTAAGGAAAACGGACGAGCAGCGGGCCGTCGAACATCTTCAGCCCCTGACCCCCTCCGTCGCCCTGCGGGCGCCACCTCCCCCTGAGGGGGAGGAAGAGAAGCGCGATGGGAAGTCTTGAATCGGGGCGGACATCAAGGCATGTTGAACACATGCCTCGGTTTCCTCGACATCCGTTTGCTGAACGACGGGCGAAAGAGCTTCGGAAGAACCTGACCGATGAAGAAGCACTCCTGTGGTATCACATTCGGAGCGACGTTCACGCGAAGTTCCGCAGACAGGAGCCCATCGGTCGGTACATCTGCGACTTCTTGTGCTACCACCCGCCGCTCGTTGTCGAACTCGATGGTGGCGATCATGACGATTCCGAACACGATCGCATCCGCGATGCGTGGCTACGTTCCCAAGGCTTCACTGTGCTCCGCTTCGGGAACTACGAGATGATGTACGAAACAGAAGCGGTCCTCGAAGCGATCAGCATCGCCGTAGAAAAGCTGTCCTCCCCCGCCTCTTCCTCGTCTTCAGAATCCTCTTCCTCCCCCTCAGGGGGAGGTGGCGCCCGCCAGGGCGACGGAGGGGGTCAAACGCCGTAGGTGTTCACGACAAACACCGGACGCCGCAGGCGCCTTGCTACTCGCGGAAGCCTTTCACGTAGCCGACGCAGTCCTCTGGGTAGGCGGGGAAGGCCTTTATCAGTTCGTCCACGGCTCTCTTGGGCGCTGCCAACGATGCCGGGTTGTTCCGGTGTCGCAGGAGTTCGACCATGGCACCGCCGAGGACGAGCATCTGCTGATCCTTCATACCGACGCTCGTGACCGCCGGGGTCCCCATCCGGATCCCCGACGTGACGAACATGGAGCGGGTATCGAACGGGATCGAGTTCCGGTTGAGGGTGATGCCCATCTGATCGAGGAACGTCGCGGCTTCCTTCCCTGTCAGGTCCGGATCGATGCTGCCGACGTCCACGAGGAACATGTGGTTCTCCGTGCCTCCGGACACGATCCGGGCGCCACCTTCGGCCATGGCGCCTGCCAGCGCCTTGGCGTTGGACACGATCTGGGCGGCGTAGGTCGCGAACTCCGGTTCCGAGGCTTTCTTGAAGGCCAGGGCCTTGCCCGCGATTTGCTGATTCACTGCCCCGCCCTGCGCATACGGGAAGACGCCCTTGTCGACCGCCGTCGCGTACTCGTTCGTCGATAGGATCAGCCCGCCCCTGGGACCGCGCAACGACTTGTGGGTGGTTGCCGTCACGATGTCGGCGAACGGGATCGGGCTTGGATGCGCCCCGCCGGCGATGAGACCGGTGATGTGGGCCATGTCGACCAGGAGGACCGCCCCGATTTCGTCGGCGATCTCCCGGAAACCAGCCCAGTCCGGAATGTGCGAGTACGCCGAGTACCCGGCAACGATCATCTTCGGCTGATGCTCGATAGCGAGGTCCCTCACCGCATCCATGTCGATGAGTTCTGTCTCAGGGTCGAGTCCATACGAGACGAAGTTGAAGAGGTTCCCGGAGAAGTTCACCGGTGAGCCGTGCGTGAGATGACCGCCTTGATCGAGGCGCATCCCGAGGATCGTGTCGCCGGGTTGCAGAACGGCGAGGAAGGCCGCCATGTTCGCCTGTGATCCGGCGTGAGGCTGGACGTTGGCGTGTTCGGCGCCGAAGAGTTCCTTCGCCCGCTCGATCGCGAGGGTCTCGACGGCGTCGATCACCTCACATCCCTCGTAGTAGCGACGCCCCGGATAGCCCTCCGAGTACTTGTTCGTGAACACGGACCCGACGACCTGCAGCATCGCGTAGTCGGCGATGTTCTCGGAGGCGATCAGATGGATGTGGGTGCGTTGGCGCTCGACCTCTTGTCCGATGAGATCGGCGAGTACGGGATCGGCTTGCGCCAGCGGTGTCATGTCGGTCACGGAGGTCCCCTTTTGGCTCAACCGGTCAGAGTAGCCATCGGTCGGTCGGTGACGGCCCGGTCTTCAGTCCTCCGACCGGTCGACCAACCAGTCGGCCGCTGCCAATGCAAGGAGCGGCAGGAGCGGCGCAAGCATGAGCCAGATCTCAACGGCGACGAGGCCTCCGACGACGACGAGAGCGGCCGCGGCGCCCGACACGGCCAGCCGCATGGAAAGCCGGTGCGGGTCCCCGTCCCCGGGATAGGCGATCACTCCTCCGATGCCGAGGGTGACGGCCGGGAGCAGCAACGTGATCGTCCCCGATCCGGTGACGATCGACAGCACGAAGAGGAGTGAGCCGGCGATGAGGCCCGCTATCGAAGCGCGGATACCGGTCGGCAGTGGATCCGGTTCGCCACCGAACCCGGCGACGGCGAGCATGGATAGTGCCACCGACACTCCGATGATGAACAGCCCGATTGAGATGTTCGATCTGAGCACCATCAACGCGAGCCAGAAGCCGGAGACGGCGATCGCGGTCCCGACGATGATCCCGCGGATCGAGCGCTTCACGGAGCGATCGGGCCGTCTCTCAGTACCCATTCGGACGGCTCGGTGAGGTCGATGATCGTCGAGGCCTCCCCGCCGACGGCCTCGCCTTCGAGGTACACGGCGACGTCGTCACCGAACAGGTTCCTCGCGTCCACGTCGGTCAACACGGCCGGTCGCCCCGAGATGTTCGCGCTCGTCACAGCGAGGGGCCCGCTCTCGCGCAGGAACTCGAGCGCCACCGGGTGGTTCGGGCAGCGCAAGCCGAGTGTGCGCCGATCCGGATCTCCGATCCAGTCGGGGACCGACTTGAGTTTCGGC
>JAUXCV010000356.1 GCA_030618675.1 Acidimicrobiia bacterium
TCGATCGCTCTGCTCTCCCTGTTCTTCGGGAAACAGACGGAGATGGTGACCGATCCGACGACACCGTCCACCATCCCCGGTACGACGGTGCCGGTGGCACCGGCCCCCGACTTGTCGGCTTCCGACCTCATCAACAAGGTAGGGGATCTGGCTCTGGCACCCGACGGAACGGTCTGGGCTGCCACCCGTGGCGGCGTGGTTCGGTGGGATCCCGGGGCTTCTGTGCCGGTGGTCTACGGCGAAGAAGATGGTCTACCCGCAGCCGACACAGACCAGATTGTCGTGGCCGTCGACGGAACCGTGTGGGCCTCAGGTAGCGGCTGGGTCGCGTACTACGACGAGACGTGGCAAACGGTGGACGCAGATGACCCCTCTCCGTGGACGTTGGTCGCGGATCCCACGGGGGGAGTGTGGACGATGGGGATAAGTAGCGAGGGCGAACAAATCCTCCTCCATGTCGACCGCAATGGTACGGAGCAGATCACCCTGCCCGAGGAGATGGGGTGGGGTTCGTCTGTCGAGGTCGCCGTCGACGCCGCCGGTCGGGTCATGGTGGTAGACAAAGTCGACGGACACATCGTCTACGTTCACGATGGACGCAGTTGGAGCGAGTTCACGACCGGTGATTGGCGTCCGGGCAGCGGCTATTCCGGCATTGTTGGCAACATCGAGATCGCTCCCGACGAGGCCTTGTGGATCGCCACCTGGGCCGACAGTGATCCGGAGCCCGGGGGTACACCCGCAAGCGGTGTCGCCTCATTCGACGGGCAGACATGGACGAGGTACACGACCTTGGACGGCCTGGCTTCCGACGCCGGCACCGTCGTCATAGGTCAAGACGGCACCGTGTGGGCGGTCCACGGCGACGCGGTCTCGCGCCGAGATGGTGATACATGGACGGCTTACGACGTCGCAGGCTCACCGCGGTCGGGTTCCGTCGCAGGTTCCGATGGCACGCTGTGGCTGGCGACGGACAACGGAGTCATGCACTTCGATGGCGTCACCACGACGCGATACGTGGTCCCCGTCGAGATGACTCCGGCCACCGCTTCATTCTCGTTAGAGCCCGTGGCATCGGCCGCCCTGTCGATCGATGCGGGTTCGTTCGGCCAGGTCGCGTGGCAGAAATTCGAAGTGCCCACCGGTCACTCCCTCACCGGTGGCATCGACACAGCCCACGGATTCGCGGCAGTCAGCGATGGAGGAGCGATGCGGACGACTACCGACGGCGTGAACTGGATGGCCAGTGAACCTCCGGTCGAGGCGCGGCATCTGGTTGCCTCGGGGGCCGATCTCTATGCCCTCGGGGGCGACGCGGTGCGACTCGCCTGGACAGGGACGACGTGGGAGGTTGTAGACGAACTCTCCATCCCCGATCCCGGACCGGAGATACGGTCCGAGCCGGGATACCTTGACTTCGCCGAGAATATGGCGTTCGGTGACGGCGCTACGGTCATGACCGCACGGTCCCGGGTCTTCTTCTCCACCGACGGGCACACCTTCGTTCCGGCGCTCCGGGGTCCGGACCTGAAGAGAGGTCTGTATGACGGCAACGTCCGACCGGTCTTCGCCACCGGAAGCGAATTCATAACGTTCGCCCCCAGATGCCAGCCGGTCATCTGGACCTCGAACGACGGCAACACCTGGGAACCGGACTCGGCCGAGTCACCGTTCGGGTCGGCCGCCTGCATAACCGACATAGCCGAACGTGATGGCCGCTTCGTGGCAGTCGGGAGACGATCGGGCGGCTGGAAGGTGCTGCTGTGGGCATCGGACGACGGCCTGACCTGGAACGAGATTCCGCCGGAGAGCATCAGCGGGTCGATTACGAGCGAGCCGTGGGCGATAGCGGCCGGTGAAGCGGGGTGGGTGGCCCTGTTCGGCGATGCCGGGACGCACAACGGGGTACACGCGATGTACTCGCTCGACGGCCTCGACTGGACTGTCGTTGCCGACGAGCTCCCTGACTTCAGTTGGGCCTGGGTGACGCCCGATGTGGCCGTTGGGACGGATCGAATCCTGGTCACCTACCACGGCGTTGCCCTCATCGGCGAGATCACCCGGTAGAGCAGGTCGAGCCGCATGCCTCAGACGGTCATGGCGAGTTGACGCTCGGAGCGGCGTGCCACCCATCCGACCAGCGGAACCAGGGCGGCGCATATGGCGATGGCGATCAGGAGTTCGGGCGCCACGTCGCCGAGGGTCTGGCCGTGGATGGCGATGTCGTAGATCGGCTGGAGGAAGTAGTAGGTCGGCACCATCTTCGGGATCCACTGGGGGAGGCCGGGGAACAGCGTGAAGATCACCGGCAGGAAGATGATGATGCCGCCACCCTTGATCGCCGTGTACATCGTGGTGATGTCCTTGGCCCACAGGCCGA
>JAUXCV010000228.1 GCA_030618675.1 Acidimicrobiia bacterium
ACCGGCAACCCGGGACGCGAAACCCTTGAAGAGCTCGACCTAGCCTGGGTAGCAGACGAGTTGGGGATTTGAGTAGCTGAGTAGCCGGGTAGCTGAGTAGCTGAGGAAGGCCGACTCCGCTACTCCGCTACTCCGCTACTCCGCTACTCCGCTACTCCGCTACTGAAGTAGCATCGCTCACCCATGCCTAGAGCGAACGACATCCGAATGAAGGGCTTCCGCGATCGGTCTTCGGTCGAAGAGGCGCTCGAGGCCGCCCTGGACGGGATCTCGCCGCTTCCCTCCGAGCCGGTCCCAGTGACCGGGGCTGCGGGGCGCGTCCTGACCGGCGACGTCGTGAGCACTGTGGACGTTCCCGCGTTCCGCCGCTCGATGATGGACGGCTACGCGGTTCGGGCCGAGGACACCTACGGCGCCACTGCATACAACCCCATCCCCCTGCGCCTCGTGGGCACGTCGATGCCCGGAACCGTCCCCGACAGCCGCGTTGCTCCAGGGCACTGTGTGACGATCGTGACCGGCGCACCCGTGCCGGACGGCGCCGATGCCGTCTTGATGGTCGAGAACACGAGCGGTTCCGGAGACCAGATCGAAGCCACGGCACCGGTACCCATCGGCAGGAACGTCGGGCGAATCGGTGAGGACGTCGCAGCAGGGGACGGGGTCCTCGGCTCGGGGAGATTCCTCCTTCCCCAGGATGTCGGACTCCTCTCTGCGATCGGTTGCAACCCGGTCGACGTTGTACGCCGGCCCGTTGTCCGCTTCATCGTCTCGGGCGACGAGTTGCTACCCCCGGGTTCATCTCCGTCGGGCACCAAGATCGTCGATTCCAATTCCCCGATGCTCGCAGCCCTCATCGAACGCGATGGTGGCGTCCCCGAGGTCGTCCGACTCCCGGATGAGGAGGGCGCTATGGAGGGGGCCCTTTCTCGCCCCCGTGCCGATGTCATCATCACCGCCGGGGCAGCATCGGTCGGCTCCGAGGATCGCGTTCCGATTCTCGTCGACCGACTGGGCTCCCTCACCATCCACGGCATCACGATGCGACCATCTGCACCGACGGGGATCGGCACCATCGGCGGGGTCCGGGTCGTCATCCTCCCGGGGAACCCGGTCTCGTGCCTTGCCGCCTACGACTTCTTCGCCGGTCCGGTCGTTCGATCTCTCGGCGGGCGGTCCCCCGACTGGCCATACCTCACAGTCAGACGAACGCTGGCACGCAGGATCGTCTCACAGATCGGACGCACGGATTACGCCCGGGTTGCCGTCGATGGGGATCTCGTCGACCCTGTCGCGATCTCGGGTTCGTCTGTCCTGTCGTCGGTCACGGGAGCTTCGGGATTCGTAGTGGTTCCCGCCGCTCTTGAGGGGTACCCGGAGGGCACCGAGGTGACGGTGCACTGCTATCACGGGGACTGCGACACATGAAGCAACGTCAGTTCCTGAACGTTGTTGACGAGGACGCCGCCCACGCTGCCTTTCGCTCTGCATGCGGCCACCTTGATCCCCGGGTCGAACGGGTACCGCTGAACCGTGCGTTGGGCCGGATTCTGGCGAATGACGTGGCAGCAGTCGTCGACGTGCCCGGCTTCGATCGCAGCAACGTCGACGGATTCGCCGTTCATGCGGTCGACACCTACGGAGCGGAAGAGCTCGAGCCGATCACACTCACTCTCTCGGAGGTCACGCTCGCCGCCGGTGACGCGCCACGCGAAGGCTTCGACACGCCCGCGGGGACCGCGGTGCAGATCGCGACCGGCGGGGTTGTTCCACGCGGGGCCGATGCGGTCGTCATGATCGAGCACACAGAACCGGTCGATGGGGGCGTTGGGATATCTCGCTCCGTCGCGCCGGGAGCGAACGTGTCATACGCCGGCTCGGATATCGGCCGCGGCGACACGGTGCTTCGCCGCGGCATCGCCCTGACGTCTCGGGACACCGCCGTGCTGGCCGCGATCGGTATCGCTCACGTCGACGTGACTTGCAAACCTCGGGTCGCCGTCGTTTCCACCGGTGATGAGATCGTGCCTCCCGGTGGGACGCTCGCGATCGGACAGGTCTTCGACTCGAACCAGCCGATGTTGCTCGATGCGGTCGTGGAACTCGGATGTGAACCGGTACCGTCCGGAATCGCGCCCGATGACCTCGATATCGTCGAATCGACCTTGGAAGCGCTCGTCTCCGGGCCGGACGCTGTCGACGTCGTGCTGCTCTCGGGGGGGACGTCAAAGGGTGAGGGCGATGTGAACTCGGAGGCCGTGACCCGCCTGGCCGCCCGCCTCCCCGACTCACCCGGGATCGTCGTTCACGGTGTGGCTCTGAAGCCCGGCAAGCCGATTCTCCTCTCCGTCATCGCCGGCACACCCGTCGTGGTCCTCCCCGGTTTCCCGACATCAGCCGTCTTCACCTTCCACGAGTTCGTCGCACCGCTCCTGCGACGCCTCTCGGGAGTGCCGGATGACGCCGTTCATACCGTCGAGGCGATCGCTCCAATGCGGATCACGTCGGTCCCCGGCCGGGCGGAGTACTCACTCGTCGACCTCATCGAGGGGGAGAACGGACTGGCGGCCTATCCCCTCGGCGCGGGGTCGGGCAGCGTTACCGCCTTCGGGAGAGCCGATGGGTTCGTTCGCATCCCGGCGTCCACCGAATACGTGGCGGAGGGACAGCGGATGACGATTCGCCTCCTCGAAGACCGGGTCCGGATCCCCGACCTCGTCGTCATCGGGAGCCATTGCGTGGGCCTCGACTACCTCCTCGGACTGCTCGCAGCAGACGGCTACCGGATCAAGGCGATCCCGGTCGGTTCAACTGCGGGTCTTGCGGCACTGGCGCGTGGCGAGGGAGATGTCGCAGGAACGCACTTGCTGGATGCCGACACGGGACGCTACAACGAGTCGTTCCTCCCCCGGGGTGTTCGTCTCATCTCCGGCTACGACCGGCGTCAGGGCATCGTCTACCGATCCGAGTCAGGGCTCTTCGACGTCGACGACGACCATCTCCTCGAAGAGATCCGCAGCGATCGCTACCGCATGGTCAACAGGAACCCCGGAAGCGGCACGCGCATCCTGATCGACCAACTCCTGGACGGACGCCAACCCGCCGGCTACCTGCACCAGGTCAAGACACACAACGGCGTGGCTGCCGCCATCGAGCAGAGCCGCGCCGATTGGGGGATGACACTCGAAACTGTGGCAGAGGCTGCAGGACTCGGGTTCCGCTTCGTCGCGAACGAGCGTTACGACTTCGCCGTTCGCGACGACCGCTGGGACCGGCCCGCCGTCGTCGCACTCCGGCGCCTTCTCATCAACGAACAGGTGCGAGCGGACCTCGCGGAGATCGGGTTCAAGTAGACGACGGCGGAGAGGCTTGATCCCCTCCGTCAGCTTCTTCGTCGCTGCCACCTCCCGCTGAGGGAGAGGAAGACGAGGCATGTCCGCCCATGCCGTCACCGAACGACAAACCGGACGTGTCTTCGGCTCCGGTGCCGGACGGCTCATCGTCTTCGATCGGCGCCGCAGTCGTCTGCGCCCCGGGAGCGATGAACACAGGCGGACCCACGAGCACTCGCTGCTCGCCGCGGCGTTGCATCCACCACACCCATGCCGCTCCGACC
>JAUXCV010000009.1 GCA_030618675.1 Acidimicrobiia bacterium
GGCCTCTCATCGAGGAGCGACTGATCTGGAACACGGTCACCGAGAGCGATCTCGAGGATCTCTTCAGGGCCGTGATCAAGCCCCTGCCGTTCCCGATGCCGGAGCCGCAGTATCGGCTGTTCGAATCGAGCGGTAGGTTCGTCGGGCGCTTCGACTTCGCCTACCCGACCCGGCTGTCTCTCATCGAGACGGACAGCGAAGGATGGCACATGGATCCGGTGTCGTTCCAGAGGGACCGTGAGAAGCAGAACCGCGCCCACGCCCTCGGGTGGACCGTCTACCGCTTCACGTGGCGTCAACTCATCGACGACCCCGAGTCCGTTCGCGCGATCATCACGTCGATCTGGACCGACTGACGGACTCCGGCGTCCATGCGAATCGGATACGAGCTGAGCGGACGCCGGAGTCCTAAGGGGTGAGGGTTTGGACTGATTCTGCTGCTGCGTCTATCTGGGCTCGTGTCCAGTTCATCGGGGAGTACTCACCTGCGAGCCAGATGGGGATCATGTCGTCGTAGTGGGGGTGATCCGTGTGCCCCGACTGGCCGGTCATGTGCGTCGTTCTGGAACGCGACAGGTCTGCGAGATCGACGAGCATCCGCTGTGACGGCAGCCAGTCGGTCTCGAAGCCCTCGTAGGCGGTCCAACCGGTGGCGTTGACGAGGTCTTTGCCCCCGGAGGTGGGGAACGGGCCGCGATTGAATCGGTCTTCGATCACGCCGATTCCGGATTCGCCGAGCGTCTGATTGCGGAACGTGGAGAGGTGCATCTCGCCCCACTGCCACTCGTCCGGGTCGTCACCGAACCAGCCCTTCAGGTCTTCGTATGCGGCATCGAGCGATAGCTGCAAGATCGCGTCACGGCTCTCAATCACGTCCGTCGTCCGGTCATCCCAGAACGGGTCGTCGGGGATCTCGAGCATCTGACCGACGACGTAGAACCAGCGCCCGGCGCCGTTCGGCCAGTAGTCCTCCGGCAGGTCGTCGTGGAAGGTGAGTTCGAGGATCCGGGACCAGACGGCGTTGAACGCCGCCGCGCCCGCCGAATCTGCCTGGTTGCCCAGATCCCAGGCAGTGAAGACGGCGTTGAGGGGCGTGTCGAGCCGAGCGAGGTACGGGATGATGGCTTCGGCGTTGAGGCTGTACGAATCGAACTGGATCGCAGCCATCTCGTCGAGGCCGACCGGAGCGTTGGATCCGACGAGGTCGACGATGCGACGCGCCCGGTACCCGAAGTTCCAGTTGTATGTGATCCAGTAGGGATAGGTGTCGTCGACCACGGCGTTGTTCGCCGTCACGATGTAGCCGCTTTCCGGGTTGAACGACCGGGGAAGTTCGTCGAACGGGATGTAGCCCGTCCACTCGTACTCATCGGTCCAGCCGGGCACAGGGAGTGTTCCGTCCCCGCCCGCACGGATCGGGATGCTGCCGGGGGACTGGTAGCCGATGTTCCCCTCGATGTCGGCGTAGATGACGTTCTGCGACGGCACCGCGAACGATTGCAGCGCCGTCCGGAACTCATCCCAGTTCGATGCGGTGTCGAGTCCGATGAACGCCTCAACGATCCCGGGATTGGTGTCGAGAGCGGTCCACCGCAGCGCGACGGCGTACGGCTCGGGCGTCTCGACGCCTGACTCCGCGAAGCCCTCCAGGTCCCCGTAGGCGTCCGAGATGATGGGTCCGTGCCTGGTGGTCTTGACCTCGATCGTGACCGTGTCACCACCTGCGACATTGATCGTCTCTTCCCTGACCTCCATGTCGACCCAGGTGCCGTTGACCTCGTACTGGTGCGGGTTGTCGGGGTTGATCTTCTCGATGAAGAGATCCTGAACGTCCGGAGCGAGATTCGTGACGCCCCACGCGATGTTGGCGTTGTGCCCGATGATGACGCCCGGCACGCCGGCGAACGAGAACCCTGCGACGTCGAACGGGCAGGCGTTCGATACGTCGGTGCAATGGAGGCCGATCTGATACCAGATCGACGGCATCTGGATGCCGAGGTGAGTGTCGTTGGCGAGGATCGGTGATCCGGTGTCGGTGAGGTCCCCGGACACGACCCATGAATTGGAGCCGATACCGGAGTCCGTGCCGCCTACGCCCATCGTTGAGATGAGGTCGAGCTTCCCCTGAACCGATGCCAGGGCCGTACGGATCCCGGGGGTCACTCGCAGGGACGCTGTCGGCACCGAGTCGTTGGTGTCCGTCGGCACGATGAAGGGATTGATGTCACCCGGGTACGGCGGGAACAGTTGAGCAACCTGCTCTTCGCTGAGTGACCCGAGCAGCATCGCCCGTTCGATCTCAGCATCCATGTTGCCGCCCAGGTCCCATGCCATCGCAATGCCCCATGTCAGCGTGTCGACGGGGTCCCACATCTCCGGGTCGTAGCCATGATTCAAGAACTCGAGGATCGTGTACTCGAAGCTCAGGTCGGCAGGCGACTGGGTCGCAAGGTAGGCGTTCACGCCCTCGGAGTAGGCCTCGATGACCGCCCGGATCTCGGGTGTCGCGGCCGCGTACTGGTCCGCGGCGACATCGTGCCAGCCGAGAGTTCGCAGGAACGTGTCGGTCTCAACCTGGCTATCGCCGAACATCTCGGAGAGTTGACCCGCACCGATGTGGCGCCATACGTCCATCTGCCAGAAACGCTCCTGGGCGTGGACGAATCCTTGCGCCATGAAGAGGTCATGCGAGGTGTCGGCGTAGATGTGGGGGACCCCCATGTCGTCGCGCACGACTTCGACGTTTGCCTCGAGACCGGCGATCGCCGTTTCCCCTTCAACGTCCGGGAAGGCGCGCCGCACCGAGATGCTCATGAACAGCACCACGCCGAGTACCGCGATCACGAGCAGGGCCACGATGGCGCCGAGGACGATCTTCCACCACATGCGCGATTGCCTCGGCCCGTTGCCCGGCGCTGCTGTATCAGTCATGACCGGCGATCGTACTCGTTTCATCGAGTCCCGCGGCGTCGTACCATGGTGGTATGGAAGATACGACCGAACCGGCAGACACGACCGAACAGGTGGACACGCAGAGCGACGAGGAGCCGATCACCCCGCAGGTGGTCGACGACCCCGTCGACGAGGGAGATGAGAACGGCGGTACGTTCGTGACCGAACCCTCGAAGCTCATTCGGATCGCCTCGATGACCCGGGCGATGCTCGAAGAGGTCCGGGCGTCCGGCATGGACGATCTTGGACGACAGAGGCTTCTCGCCGTCTACCACCGATCCATTGATGAGTTGCGGGACGTGCTATCCGACGACCTCAAAGAGGAACTCGATTCGATCTTCGTGCCACTCGAGAGCGAGACCCCTACCGAGCCGGAGATCCGAGTTGCCCAGGCACAGCTCGTCGGTTGGCTCGAGGGGCTCTTCCATGGAATCCAGGCATCCCTCTGGTCACAGCAGATGTCGGCCCAGGCACAACTCGAGCAGATGGGCCGACGCAAGGCTCTCGAACCGCCGGGCGATGAGGACCAACCGGGGCTCTATCTGTAGACCGACTCCGGTCCCAAGGGTGGTCACCCGTTCGCTACGATTCCCCGTCCAATGAGGAACGATCCATGACGCATGCGCTCACGCTGCTTCCGCCGACTTCCGTTGTCGTGAACCGGTACCACGTGGACCTGAGCAATCTGGAGGTCCGGTTCGAGTCGGCGCAGAGCGAAGATCTCGAGGATGCTCTCGGCGGTATCGCTCGGGCGACCAAACTGCTCGCCGCTGTCGATGTCGACGACCCGTACGCCCCTTCTGCGCCTCTCATCATGAACCTCGGTCTGTTGAGTGGCACGCCTGTCATGACCGGACTGCGGACGTTCTTCCACGGCTACTCACCGTTGAAGGTCTCCGACAGCGGAGCACCCGGTCTCATGTGGAGTGCCGGGAGCGGCCACTTCGGCACCAAACTGCGCGGCCTCGGGATCGATGAGGTGATCTTCACCGGTCGGGCGGAGCGGCCGACGCTGCTGCATCTCACGCCGGGAGAAGATGGCGAACCTGCCGTCTTCGAGTTCTTGGACGCATCGGACCTCTCCGGAGCCACGATCAACGAGCGTGTCCAGGGGCTACACGGCCGCTACCCCGGAGCACATTTCGCGGTGATCGGAGCGGCGGGTGAGCACTACGAGTCGGTGCGTTATGCATCGATCGCCCTCTCGACGGACAACCAACTCGAGAGCGGGGACGCGAAGCCGCGCTTCTGTGGTCGCGGGGGCTACGGCGGTGTGATGGGCTCGAAGAACCTGTGGGCGATCGCCGCCGACGGACCCGATCCTGGCCGGGTGAGAGGACTACGGGATGTGAACCGGGAGATCAACACCGGTCCGGGTAGTGCCCGGTACCGGGATCTGGAGCATGACAGGGGCGGCACGTGGCGCATGGTGCCCTGGCTGGGTGGAGAGAACATGCTGCCCGAGGAGAACTTCTCTCCGACCGGAACCGACCGTCCTGCCCGGCTTGCCCGATCGAGCATCGAGTCGGGTCCCTACGAGGTTCGAGCCGAAGGTTGCTACCTCTGCGGCATCCGTTGCCACAAGAACGTGTACGACAAGGCACCCGATGGAGAGACCGGTCCGTTCCGAGCGAAGGTCGACTACGAACCGTTGGGACTCCTCTCGTTCAATCTCGGTGTGCACGACCCCGACGCCGCGCTCTCGTTGATCGACCTCGTCGACGAGTTGGGGATGGATTCGATCTCGCTCGGTGTGACCCTTGGATACGCCATGGATTTCAACCGGCGCACCGGGGGAGACCTGGCCGGCGGGATCGGCTTCGGGCAGGTCGCCGAGTTGGTGGACACCATCCGGGAAGTGGCAGCCGGACGACTCCCAGAAGTGGGGCAAGGTACGAAGCGCCTCGCGAACCAAACGGGAGAACAGGGATTCGCGATGCAATCGAAGGGCATCGAGTTCCCCGCATACCTTCCCCACACGAACCCGGGGTATCCCTGGGCTCTCGCAGGCGGCCACATGGCGATGCGTACGTACCTTCTGTATCTCACTGAACGGCAGACCGATGTCGACTACTGGGTGAAGGCGATCACGGCCAGCGGACCACTGTTCCTGATGGACGACATCACGGGACTCTGCAAGTTCGCGGGCATCTCAGCTGATCTCGAGGCAGAGGCATTGGGACTGGCGACAGGGATCGCGACAACAGGGGATGAACTCTCAGCCGCCGTCATGAACACGTTCCTGCGCGGCTACGCGAACGAGCGACGCACGGGTTTCGCTGTTGAGGATTATCGCCTCCCAGCAGAGGCACACGGGCCGGTGGGGGATGCCGACATCGAGGTATTCAACACACCCGAGTTCTTCACAGAGCTTCGGAGACGGGTCACGGAGGACCTGGATCGTCGCGTCGCCGAAGCCGGATTCCCGATCGCGTGATTATCGAGTAGATCAGTAGATCAGTAGATCAGTAGATCAGTAGATCAGAGTAGATCAGTAGATCAGTAGATCAGTAGACCGGGCAGAGTCTTCACGGGCTACGGGCTACTGACAACCTCTGAGCACCAAATGTTCGCTCAGTTGCCGACGATTCCTACGAAGAGCGTCAGGATCGCCAGCACCGCGGTCACCGCGATCATTGCCCACACCGACCAGGTGAGGCCTTTGATCGACTTCACCGTGTCGTTCAGAGAAGTGATCAGGTCATCGAATCGCGGATCGATGTTTCCGGGTGCCGATGCCTGGGCGACCGGAGCAACGCGCGTTTGCTGGGCGGATACCGGTGCCGGTGCTGGTGCCGGTGCCGGGGCGACGGTCGGCTTGGGCTCGGTCGGCTTCGTCGTCGCAGTGGTCACCGGGGTGAGCACGATCTCGGTGCCCTCAGCCGGGTGGCCGAGTCGGATCGTCGTCGGACCCTTGATATCGAGGAACTGGATGCGAGCACCGTTGTGGAACGTCCCGTTGCGGCTCGACGCATCTTGGACGACCCAGTGGGAGCCGTCGTACTTGACCACTGCGTGCCGTCGCGAAATACCGGGGCGCGCCACCTTGATCGTCGCGGCTGTATCCGCGCCGATCACGGCCGTCGTTCCGGCAGGAATGGTGACGTCTTCGCCTGCCGCGGTGACCCTCAGGTCCATGGATCCCCCATGTCGTGTGAACTGCTCTAGGCCTGGAATCTAGCGGTTATCGGTGCTACACCGGAAATGCAGCAGTTGGTGGTTCGTCACAGCGGGAGCGAAGCTCGGATGTCCGTTCCGGTTTCTGGAGTCGAATCGATCGAGATCTGTCCCCCGGCGCGTGTGGCACGTTCCCTGAGGTTCGTGAGGCCAAGTCCCCACGCCACTTCCACAGGGTCGAACCCGATCCCGTTGTCGGAAATGCGGAGGGCGAGCCGATCATCCCCGCCGTGGATCTCGATGGCGATCCGGTCTGCCTGCGAGTGGCGGAGTGAGTTGCTCAGTGACTCACGCACGAGCTGTGTCGCATCGTCGATGACGCGCTGTGGGAGAGCATCGAGCGATCCGGTGTAGGCGACGTGCACCTCAGTGTCGTGTGGTCCCGCGAGCCTGGTCACGAGTTCACGGAGTTCCAATCGAAGCGTCCGTTGATCTCCCACTGGTGCGCCAAGGTCGAAGATGAAGCCTCTCAGAGACGTGATCGTCCGGTCGAGACTCTCGACGTCCTGCTCGAGTGCTCGCCTGATCTCGGGATCAACGACCTTGAGTGCCTGACCCTGGAGAGAGAGTCCAACGGCGAAAAGATCCTGGATGATGGCGTCGTGCAGGTCCCGGGCGATCCGTTCCCGATCCTCGGCCACCGCAAGGCTCTGGAGCCGTTGTTGGAGCCTCACAGTACGGATGGCGGTTCCGGCGATCATGGCCAACGCCTCAACGAGCGCCTCGTCCTCTTCGGTGAAACCGCCCTCCTTGTCGGTGAGGTAGAGATTGCCGAAGAGGCTCGATCCCGCCCGAACCGGAACGCCGAGGAACGAACCCATCTGCGGGTGATGTGACGGCATCCCGATCGAAGCCGGATGATCGGACGTGTGGTCGATTCGGACCGTTTTTCCCTCACTGGAGATGAGACCGAGCATGCCGCGGCCTTGGGGAGGAGTGCCGATGGCTTCGGCAACTTCCGGGTCGAGACCTGCATGGACGAAGTCGACCAACCCGCCGTGCCGGCCGACCACGCCAAGGGCAGCATGGGGTGCACCGGTGAGATCCATCGCAATCTCAACGGTCGTTGTCAGAATCGCTTGAAGGTCCGTCTGCCCGGCCACGGCGGATGCACCCTCGACGAGGTCGCGGAGCCGTGCCGGCGTGAACTGTCTCAACACCACGGGTGAAGGCTACTCGGTCCCGGACTAGGCCATTCGACTCTCCTTGGGGACCCGAGATGCATTAGGTTGCGGTCGTGCCACGGAAGAAGAAACCCGCAGGTTTGCTCCGAGTCGTTCTCGTCGATGACCACGAGGTCGTTCGCCGTGGCCTCCGGTCGCTCATCGATTCGTACGATGATCTCACGGTGGTCGGCGAAGCCGGCACGGCCAAGGAAGGGGTCCGGCGTGTTGGATACGACGCTCCCGACGTGGTCGTCATGGACGTTCGGCTGCCGGACGGTTCG
Source organism: Acidimicrobiia bacterium (assembly GCA_030618675.1). Lineage (GTDB taxonomy): Bacteria > Actinomycetota > Acidimicrobiia > Spongiisociales > UBA5794 > JAHEEL01. Next base: position 7,577 of record JAUXCV010000009.1, read on the forward strand.
GGTGTCGAAGCGTGCCGCGAGATCGTCGACCGGTGGCCGGACGTCGGAGTGCTCATCCTCACTTCGTTCGCCGACGAAGAAGCACTGATGTCCGCGATCATGGCCGGCGCCGCCGGCTACATCTTGAAGAGGATCGACGCTGAGGCGCTCATCGACGCCATCCGGAGAGTCGGTGCCGGCGAAACGCTGCTTGATCCGGCGATGGCCGAGCCTCTCTTCGATCGGCTACGCGGGCACTCCGTCGATGACCCGCTCATACGCAGGCTGTCCCCGCAGGAGCGGCGGATTCTGGATCTCATCGCCGACGGGAAGACGAATCGCCAGATCGCCGAGGAGATGTTCCTCGCGGAGAAGACGGTGAAGAACTATGTGTCGAATCTCCTCGCAAAGATGGAGATGTCGCGACGCAGTGAGGCAGCGGCGTACGCCGCTCGGGTTGCAACCCGACACGAGCATCAGTACCCGCCGGAAGAGTGGACCCAGTGATTCCGGTCGTCGAGTAGGGAGCATGGCATGAGAGTCGTCGACGTCATGACGACAGAGGTCGAGGTGGCGCATTTGGATTGGTCGTTGAAACGGGCAGCCCGCGCGATGATCGACAGCGGTGTTTCCGGTCTCCCCGTCGTTTCAGACGATGGAACCGTGGTCGGGATCATCACCGAAGCCGACTTCATTGAAGCCGAAGCCGATCGAGTGATGGGGAGACGACGTCTCTTCGACACGGTGTTCGGCGACAAGAGAACCAGGGTGCCGTCGACTGTGGGCGCCGTGATGACGAAGTCTCCGTTCGTGGTCGATCGCAACACGATGGTCTCGGAAGCGGCTCGTCTCATGACCAAGCGAAACGTGAAACGACTCCCGGTTGTCGACCCGGACGGGCGCCTTGAGGGGATCGTGAGCAGGGGAGACATCCTGATCGCCTTTGCCCGGGACGACGATGTCATCGCAGATGCGGTTGAGCGCGGCGTGATCCGAAGGATCCTCATGCTCGATTCTCCCGACGTGTCCGTCAGGGTCGCCGATGGTGTCGTGACCTTGACCGGGGAGGTTCCCACCCGGACCGACGCCAGGCTGCTCGAGGAACTCGTCGGTCACATCGAGGGCGTTGTTCGTTGCGATAGCGATCTGAGCTGGTCGTTCGACGACGTCGCCGCCGGGCCGATGACGTAAGCCGTTGTCCGTCGGATGCCGGCGGGAACAACCCGGGTGCCCGCGGCGTTTCCTTGTGACCGATCGCGAGGCGGAGCGACGACATGGTGCCCGTAGCCAACGAGATGTACTTCGATGCCCAGGAACCCTGGTACGAGGAAGCTGCGTGTGCTTCGTACTCGGCCGAAGTGTTCTTCCCTCCAGGTGATGCTCCATCGGAAGCGAACGCAGCGATAGCCATCTGCGAAGCGTGTCCGGTCCGAGAGGAGTGCCTTTCATATGCGCTCGAGACGGCACAGGCCGAAGGCATCTGGGGAGGGATGGATGCCGGTGAGCGTCGCCGGCTGCGACGCCGCCGCCGAGACCGGGCGCGGCGCAGAGCCTCGTAGCGGTCACCCGGGGGATCGGATGGGACCGGCGACTACGATTCCCGGCATGAAGACCAAGAAGTACGAGAAACGACTGGCCGAACTCGAGGTCGAACTCGCGAAGTTGCAGGCCTGGATCAAGGCACAGGGTCTCCGGGTCATCGTTATCTTCGAAGGCAGAGACGCCGCGGGCAAAGGTGGGACGATCAAGACGATCACCCGGCGCCTGAATCCCAGAATCGTGAGAACGGTCGCGCTTCCCGTCCCCACCGATCGAGAGAAGTCGCAGTGGTATCTGCAGCGATATGTCGCGCATCTCCCTGCTGCCGGGGAGATGGTCCTCTTCGATCGGTCCTGGTACAACCGGCTGAACGTGGAGCGGGTCATGGGGTTCTCCACGGATGACCAGTACGAGCAGTTTCTCAAGCTCTGCCCGGCGTTCGAGCAGGAGATCACCGACGAAGGGATCCTCCTCATCAAGTACTGGCTCCACACGAGTGACGATGAGCAGGAGCGTCGATTCCAGGCTCGGAACACCGATCCGAAGAAGCGGTGGAAGCTCAGCCCGATGGATCTGACGGCGCGGTCCCGCTGGGTCGACTACTCGCGTGCCCGTGATGTGACATTCGAGCACACGAGCACGGTGTGGGCACCCTGGCACCTGGCAGATCTTGAGGACAAGAAGGCCGGCCGCCTCAACGTCATCAGCCATCTTCTCGATCAGATCCCTTACGAGGATCTGACGCCCGGCCCGCTGGACCTCCCCGATCGGCAGGCGGTCGGTGACTATAAGGAGCCCGACTGGGCCTCGCTGGAGATCCCGAAGGTCTTCGAGTAGGGAGTCAGGCGCAGGCGACCGGCGGGCGACTCTTCGGAGAGTCGTTGCACAAACAGCGGTCTGCCATACACTTGCGCCATACGTTGACCAAACGGGGGCCGCCGTGCGCCGCATTCTGATCTCGATAGCGATCGCTGTGCCGATCGTGATCGTGCTGATCGTTGCCGGTGTCTACGCGTACGAAGAAGCTCTGCATCCCGACCGCATCGGACGCAATATCGCTGCTGCCGATGTCGATCTCTCCGGGCTTTCGACCGAGGAAGCCGTTGCCGCCATCGCCGAATACGAGGCGCGATTGATCGCAGCCCCGGCGCCATTCCTCGTCGACGGTGAAGGTGTTGTGCTCGATCCTGCAGACGCGGGCCTCGCAGTTGACGAACAGGCCGTGGTTGATGACGCATTGAGGCAACGACGTCGCGGCGGGTTCTTCTATGACGTCCGTGGTTGGTTCGAGTCATGGTGGTCACCCGTGGTAGTCGCGATCCCGACCACCGTTGACGAGAAGATGATCGAAATCGTGCTCGTCGATTGGGACCGATCTGTAGTCGACCAACCCGCGTACGAAGGAGCCGTGCTGGTAGAGAACACGGTTGCCGTACCGGAGTATCCACGTCCGGGTGCCCTGCTCGACCGTCCGCCGGCGTTCGCCACCATTTCTGCGTCGCTTGCCACGTTCGATCGGCTTCCGATGGTCCTTCCGCTGACAGATCTCGCCCCGATCATCACGAACGCAGACGTCGACGATGCCGTCGCACGTGCCAACGACCTCATCGGGGATCCGGTACTTCTCTGGCGGGAGGGCTTCGCGGGGCGGCTGGCGTTCACGAGAGACGGCCTCGCATCCGCTTTGCGAAGTGAGCTCGTTGTGAACTCGCCGCCGGCCTTCATCGTGGAGTTGGATGAGGAAGAGCTTCGCGATATCGCGAGACGGCAGGCGGAGCGGTTCGCCAGCGAACCCGTCGACGCCTCATTCACTTTCAACAAGGACACGCAGACCATCGCGATCATCCCGTCCATTGATGGCGTCATCGTCGACGTCGACGCCATTCCCGGCGTGGTCGTCGATGCGGCACTCGATACCGGATCGGCGCAGATGCCGACGATGGTCGGTACCACTCCGGAGCTCACGACGGAGATGGCCGAGGCGATGGGGCCGTTCGGTGAGGTCTCCACTTTCACTACCTACCACCCCTGCTGCAGGAGCCGGGTTACGAACATCCAACTCCTTGCCGACGCGATCGATGGATCGATCGTCATGCCCGGAGACACCTTCTCGGTCAACGACACCGCAGGGAAGCGGACGCTCGAAAAGGGGTACAAGCGTGCCGGAGCGATCATCAACGGCGAGTTGTCGTGCTGCGACAGCCCCATCAACATCGGCGGGGGTACAAGCCAGTTCGCTACGACGTTCTACAACGCCATCTTCTTCGGATGCTACGAGGACGTCGAGCACAGGCCGCACAGTATGTATTTCAGCCGCTATCCGTACATCAGAGAGGCAACGCTCGGGTTCCCTTCGCCGGACGTGAAGTTCCGTAACGACTCCGACGCCCCGGTGTTCATCGATACGTCGCATACCGGGGGGTCCATCACCGTGACCTTCTACGGGAACAACGGCGGCCGCACGTGCACGTCGGAACGCTCAGGCAACACCGTGACGCGTGTGATGACCCATCCCGATGACACGGTTACGACCGAGTCGTGGAGTTGGACCTACAAGCCGATAAAGAAGGCAGAACCAGCGACCACCACGACGTAGGCTCCCGAGCCGACGACGACCGCAGCCCCGACGACGACGGAAGTGCCACCGACGACAGAGCCGCCTCCGGACGGGGGTTGACCTCCAGTTCCCTCGACAGAACGGCAGCGGGAAGTAGAGCGCTAGTGACCAGGGGCCGGAGATCTGACGGTCACCAACTGTCAGCCCGAAAGCTCTTTCTCCCGGGCCTCATCAGCGCGATTCAGGCTCGCAGAGCCCCCTCCGACCCTCGCTGCGCTCGGGCCACCTCCCCCGCCTTCGGCGGGAGAGGATGAGAACCGCCATCCGCTGCGAATCCTTCTGTCGCTTACCGGTTCAGAGAGTGGCCGCTTGGTCGGGCCGGACCTTCGGCGAGCGTCTTCGTCGCTGTCTGAATCGTTCGACCAACTACGACCTGATGCGTGATGTGTCGTCGCCTTCGTTTCTGAACACATCGAGTAGGAGGCCTATCTCGACGGCTTGTTCACAGGGATGGCGGAGTGTGGCGGTAGTGCTCAGCTTGTAGTGGTTGCGGCGACCGACCTTCTCGTGCGTGAGGTATCCGGCATCTTCAAGTTCAACGATGATCCGTTGTGTCGAGCGCTCGGTGATGTCGGCCATGTCGGCGAGATCCCTCACACGACTATCGGGGTTCTGTGAGATCAGGATCAACACTCTCGCGTGGCTGGTGAGGAAGGTCCACGATCGTCGGTCATTAGTGGTCATTGCCGTCTCATTCTCATCGATTCGATGTGCAACGTGGACGTCATGGCGATTCGTAGGCTCAACACCTAGACATGACATTCATTTCATGATATATATAGCACTGAAGGGGAGTATCCCCAAACCAGCACAGTCGTCAATACGGCCCTCCAGGCCCGGCGTGCTGGGCCTCTCCGGGGCGGGAGAGACCTTCACGACGAAGTGAAGTGTTCTCTCAACGGATTCGGAGATCGCAATGGCTGCCCGTACCGACCGCCCCACGGCGGGACCTCTCGTCTGTTTCGTCGACCCCCTATCCGATCGCGACGCCTCAGCAATGCTGCGCGTGGAGCCATCATGCGAGGACCTCGACCAAATCGACCGCTCACCGCGAGAAGACCGCGACGCCGTCTATTCGGGACGGATACCGCGATTCGCGTACGTCACACAGCACCGAGAAGGACCACCAGGACGAACTTCACCTCACGAGCTTCCGCCGCCAATGAAGACACCGGTCATGGGCCGGTCGAATGAGAAAGGGGTGAAGTGATGGACAGGTTCAAGAGCATTCTGGTCGCGACGTCTCCGGGGCGTCTGGACCCAATGACCCTCCGTGCCGCTCTCGATCTCGCGGATGCCAACGACGCACGCGTCACAGTGTTGGACGTCGTGGCGCCGCTGCCTGTGTGGAGAAGGACGATGAACGTCGAAGGCCGTGTCATCGACATCGAAGCAGAGCTACTGCACGACAGGGAGGAGCGACTTCGACATCTGATCGAGGACACACGGGGCGGACCCGACGTCGAGGTCGTCGAAGCAGTCGGCGAGCCGTTCATCGAAGTGATCCGACGGGTCCTGGTCGAAGGACACGACCTGGTCATGGTCGGAGAACCGGTCGCGGAGAGGCCGGACGAGCCGCACTTGACCAGTGGCGTGATGCACCTGCTACGCAAGTGCCCGGTCCCCGTGTGGGTGATGCGCTCCGGTCGAACAGGCACCGGCCGGATCTTGGCTCTGGTCGATCCGGATCCAGACGATCCGATTCGGGACGGATTGAACGACCTGGTCATGGAACTGGCAACGTCCCTCGGCCATCGTCAAGGTTGGGAGCTTCACCTGGGACATGCATGGACTCTTGCCGGTGAAGCAACCCTGCGTTCGTCTCCATATGTCGGACTGCCGAGAGAGATGGTCGATGTCATGGTGCGGGACACCGAAGCCATCCGACTTGGACAACTCGACGTGCTGGCGGTCCGCCACGTGACCGAGCCGGAACGTGCGATCCACATGGTTGCCGGCGCCCCCGGAGTTGTGTTGCCCCGCTTGGCGGACCGTCTCGATGTTGATCTCGTCGTCATGGGCACCGTGGGTCGAACGGGGCTGAGGGGTCTCGTCATGGGCAACACCGCCGAGACAATCCTCCGATCGGTTCGCTGTTCCGTGCTGGCGGTGAAGCCCGAGGGCTTCGTCACTCCGGTCAAACCAGCGCGGCGGTCGTACCGAACCAACAAGGAGTTGTCATAGGTACTCGCAGCTACGAAGAGGCTTCTCGTGCCGGTTGACTCGCTCGCCGAAGATCTGACACGGTCGACCGCCGGTGGGCTCACTTCGGCGGAGGCCGCAACCCGACTCGCAGAGGTCGGCGCCAACGTGCTGCCCGAGGCCCGGCAGATACCGTGGTGGGAGCGGGTGTTGCGGCAATTGCACAACCCGATCATCTACATCTTGCTCTTCGCGTTGGCATTCGATGCGGTGGTCTGGACGATCGAGGGAATGCACGGATGGCCGATCGAGTCGATCGCGATCCTCGTGATCCTCGCGTTCAACTCCATCATGGGGGTGTGGCAGGAGTACCGGGCCGAGGACGCGCTGGCACGACTGAAGGAGCTGTCGGCACCGTACGTGTGGGTCCGTCGCGACGAACGCCTGGTTCACATCCCGGCCGCCCGGTTGGTCCCGGGAGACCTGGTGCGGGTGGAGTCGGGAGACCGGATTCCCGCCGACGGAGATCTCACCAGCGAGCAGGGCTTGATGGTGGACGAGTCGATGCTGACGGGCGAATCGGTACCGATCGAACACGCTGTCGGAGAAGAGGTCTTCTCGGGAACACTTGCGGTCCGCGGCCTTGGCTGGATCGTCGTGAGCAGAACCGGGTCCAGATCCGCGATGGGCCGAATTGCGGGCATGCTGGCAGACGTCGAAGTTGAAGTCACACCCCTCGAACGCCGATTGACGCACTTCGGTCATCGCATCGCTCGCTGGGTCGCGGCCCTCGCAGTTGTGCTCGTGGTGGCCGGTGTCGGGATCGAAGGAATCGACCGCATCGACGAAGCCTTACTGTTCGCTGTCGCAGTCGCGGTTGCAGCGGTGCCGGAGGGTCTACCTGCGGTTTTGACCCTGACGCTTGCTCTCGGAACCGAACGGATGGCGTCTCGCAAGGCAGTTGTTCGACGTCTCGCTGCGGTGGAGACACTCGGTTCTGTGACCGTGATCGCCACCGACAAGACCGGAACCCTCACCGAGAACACCATGACCGTGCGGGTCCTCGACTCGCCGGACGAAGATCGGGCACTCCTCGCGATGGTGTTGGCTTCCGACGCGGAACCCGACGGCGGCTCTGGAGATCCGCTCGAAGTCGGTCTCTATCGCTACGCGGCGGACCGCGGGGTCGATCCTGTCGCTACCCGCATCCGTTTCCGGCGCCAGTCGGTCCGGTCTTTCGACTCGGCATGGAAGTACATGCGGGTGACCGTTCTCGAAGACAACGGGCCGGTGTCCTATCTCAAGGGCGCACCCGAAGTACTTCTGAAGCGCAGCAACCTCACTTCCGAGGAGCGATCGAGCTGGGCTGCGAAGATCGATAGCGATGCCGCAGACGGCTACCGGGTGCTCGCATTGGCTTGGGCACGCGGTGAGGCGGAGACCGATATCGAGTGGCTCGGCATCGTCGCCCTGTGGGATCCCCCAAGAGCCGAAGTACGCGGCGCCATCGAAGCCACGCAGCAAGCAGGCATCCGCGTCCAGATGATCACCGGCGATCATCCCGCTACTGCCAGAGCGATCGCCAACGCCGTCGGAATCCCCGTCGACGCGGTGGTGACCGGCGAACAGATCGACCGAATGAACAGCGAGGAGCTGGCCCGGAGTGTGCGCGATGTTGGCGTCTTCGCCCGTGTCAGCCCGGAGCACAAACTCGCTTTGGTCGAAGCCCACAAGGCGAACGGCGAGATCGTGGCGATGACCGGAGACGGCGTGAACGACGCCCCGGCGCTGAAGCGGGCGGACATCGGTGTCGCCATGGGACAACGAGGGAGCGACGTGAGCCGTGAAGTTGCCGACCTGGTGCTGCTTGACGACAACTTCGCCACCATCACCGTCGCGGTCGAAGAGGGCCGCAGCATCTACTCCAACATCCTCAAGTTCATCCGCTTCCTGTTCTCCACCAACGTTGCGCTGGTGTTGCTGATAGCGATCGGTGTCACGGGGGCCGCGGTGCTCAACCTCCGTGACGATTTCGGCAATCTCCTGGTTCCTCTGCTCGCAGTTCAGCTCTTGTGGATCAACATCATCGCCGACGGGCCACCGGCTCTCGCCCTCGGCATGGATCGCAATCCCGGGATGATGTCGCAGCGTCCTCGGCCACCGTCGGCGCCGCTTCTCACCCGAACGGGGGTGCGGTTCATCCTGACCACCGGAACACTCAAGGCAGGGATGGGCGTGCTGTTGTTCTTCTCGCTCCCCGCTCTTGCCTTCTCGGGGAGCACCACACAGACCGCCGTATTCCTGTACGAATCCCTGGCTCAACTGGCTTTCGTCTACCCGGCGCGCCGTATCACAAGCAAGTCCCTTCCAAACCGGACACTCAACATCATCATCGTCGCCAGCGTTGCACTCCAGATCCTCACGATCACCGTCCCGGGACTCCGCACGATGCTTGGACTCGTCCCCCTTGATGTATCCGTTCTTGCGCTCGTCGCCGCCGCGCTCGTCATCACGGTGGCCGGTGCGGAGATCTGGTCACGTCGAATGGCCCGAAGGGAGGACAGCTCATGAAGTACCCGAATATGCAGGCCGGTTCGGCCCCTGGATCAGCCGGTACGACTCTGACCCGAGACCCTCGAGTGGAGGCCCACATGACCAAACAGACACAGAACACGATCCTGGTCGGTGTCGACGGATCCCCGAACGCTGGACTGGCAGCGGCGTGGGCCATCGAAATCGCACGCCGACTGGACGCTCCCGTCGAGGCCGTGGCGGCGTGGACGGAGTTGCCGCCGCCCTACGTGGACGGCGTCGACGAACACATTGCAGAGATGAACGCCCACGTGGCGGAGATCATGGCCCAAGCCCTCTACGGAGACGGCCTCAGCGGCCTCAACGTCACTGCCATTCAGGGTCCGGTCGCCGACGTGCTCCTCGATACTGGCGACAAACTGGAGGCTTCGATGCTGGTGGTAGGGACGCGAGGACTTGGTCCGCTGTCGGGCCTGCTACTCGGCTCCATCAGCCGACGTCTCCTCTTCACTACTCGTCGACCTCTCGTTGTCGTACCACGCCGGGCGCCCCCGGAACCGCAGGCGCTGACCAGGATCCTGGTGGGAGTGGACTGTTCGGCAGTTGCTCAACGCGTCCTGTCATGGTCGGCCAGATTCTGTGCGGATCTGGGAGTCCCTGCCACGATCGTTCGCTGCGCGTCCCCGGGTTGTGAGAGGCCGCCGGGACTCGTCGACCGTGTCGACGACCGCGTCAGATCCGACACCGAAGAAGCGCTAGAGGAATTCCGCGATCTCGGCGTGGGATACACCATCGCCATCGCCCACTGCGATCCACGCGTCGCTCTTGTCGAGAACGTGACCAGCGAGCAGGCCGGTCTGATCGTGATCGGCTCCCGGGGCGAAGGTCAGTTCCGCGGACTTGGAGGTACCGCCTCCTACCTCGCTCGCCACTCACCCGTCCCGCTCGCCGTCATTCCCTGACCCGTCAAAAGAGGTCAGATGAGCACACCACACGAGGTGAAGGTGGTCCGAATTCCGCCGCGCGGAATCGGACCAAGGCTGGACTTCCCGTCGGTGTCCGCAATCCCCCGTTTCGCCGCAAAGATCCTTGGCCCGAGCCTCATCTCTGCGATTCAGGCTTCCAAAGCCCCCTCCGACCCTCGCTGCGCTCGGGCCACCTCCCCCACCTTCGGCGGGAGAGGATCTTCCTCGGCTACTCCGCTACTCGGCTACTCGGCTACTCACTCTCCGTGATAGTGATCCCGTTGATCTTCACCGGGTCGATCGGGCGATCTTGTGCGCCCTTCGGTGCGGTAGCGATCGCGTCAACGATGTCGAGACCCTCGGTCACCGCTCCGAAGATGGAGTACTGGTTCGGCAGGGGATAGTCGGCGTGCATGATGAAGAACTGTGACCCGTTCGTATTCGGTCCGGAGTTCGCCATCGCAAGCGTGCCGCGGTCGTACTGCGACTTGGCGTGTCCGAGTTCATCACGAAAGCGATAGCCGGGCCCACCGGTGCCGGTACCGGTCGGATCGCCGCCCTGGACCATGAACCCGGAGATCGTCCGGTGGAAGATCACATCGTCATAGAAGCCGTTGCGGGCGAGGAAGACGAAGTTGTTCACGGTCTGTGGTGCTTCGGCGGCATAGAACTCGACCACGATCTCGCCGACACTCGTGTCGATCGTCGCGGTGTAGGACTTCGAGAGGTCGATCGACATCTCGGGCGGGGTGTTGTACTGGGCGGCCATGGGTGGCTCCTTGAGATTGAGAATCGTGCCGCAACCCTAGAGGATTGGGAGTGTCTGACTGTTGGCTGTCCGCCCGGTCAGAAGCCGCGGCGGCGGCGGATCTTTCGCTGAGAACCCGCCTTGAAGGGGGCCAGTTCTTCCGGCGGTTGCCAGGAGAAGAGATCTGAGACCCGTTCGTCGTTCGAGAACATCTTGATGATCGGGACGTTCAGCCCGGCCCTGCGCTGGATGCCGAGCACCTCGTTCACCTGATCCCACTCAACGAGCGTGACGACCAGGCCCTCTTCCCCGGCGCGTGCCGTCCGCCCGGACCGATGGAGATACGTTTTTGGATCGTCCGGCGGGTCATAGTGGA
>JAUXCV010000362.1 GCA_030618675.1 Acidimicrobiia bacterium
GGGAAGAACACCGATGCCATGATCACGTAGACGGGCAAGCGTGCTCCGCAACTCATGAACGGCACGAGCAGCGTCGTGAGGATTCGATCTCTCTCGTTCTCGAGCGTGCGCGTGGCATAGACCGCCGGGACGGTGCAGCCGAAGCCGACCAGCATCGGGAGGAAGCTCTTCCCCTGCAGTCCGACGCCGCCCATGACGCGGTCCATCACGAATGCCGCACGCGCCATGTAGCCGCTGTCTTCAAGGAAGGCGAGGGCGAGATAGAGCGAGAACAGCACAGGGATGAACACGAGAATCGCACCGACTCCCGCCACGACGCCGTCCGCCAGGAGGCTCTCAACCCAGGTGTCACCGAGACCAACAACACCCACCAGGCTGCGCATGAAGTGGTCGATCGGTCCCGAGACCGTGCTGTCGATCCATTCGAGGAACGCTCCGGCGACATCCGCGGTGATCTTGAACACGACCCACATCGCCGCAAGGAAGATCGGGATCCCGAGGAAGCGATTCGTCACCACGGCATCGATGCGATCGGTCCGGGTTCGTGCCCGTTTCTGTGTCGTCTCGGTCACTGCCCCGACGATGTCGTTGACCGCCTGGAAACGGGCACCGGCGATCGCGATCTCCGCAGACGTGCCCACGGCCGAACGAAGATCTGCAAGGAGTTGATCCCGTAGATGCAGGATCCCGCCACCACCGGGGAGCCGTTCGATCTGCTCGGCAAGGCCGGGATCCTCATCGATGAGGGCGATGGCGAGCCAACGGGCATCGAACCGGTCGGCGATCTCGGCCGCGTCGGCGATCGCCGGAACGAGACGATCGATCGCTGCTTCGACTTCGGTGCCGTAGTCGACACGGAAGGAGTTCACGAGACACCGTCCCACGCGGCGATAGCCACAACCGCGTCCTTCAGATCCTCGATTCCGTCGCCAGAGCGAGCCACCATCGGCACGACGGGGATACCCAGGTGAGCGGAGAGTTCGTCGGAGTCGACGTCGATTCCACGCGAGGTGGCCACGTCGGTCATGTTCAACACGAGAATCGTGGGAACCCCGGTTTCGAGGACCTGAACTGCGAGATAGAGATTGCGCTCGAGATTGGCGGCGTCGACAACGACGATCACCGCATCAGATCCGCCACCAACCAGATAGTCCCTGGCGATCATCTCCTCCGGGGACGAGGCGTTGAGACTGTAGGTGCCGGGGAGATCAACGATCTCGACCGCGTAGCCGTTGTAGCGGAACGACCCATCGACCCGTGCGACCGTTTTCCCCGGCCAGTTCCCCACGTGTTGTTTCGCTCCCGTGAGCAGATTGAAGATCGAGGACTTGCCGGTGTTGGGATTGCCGGCCAGGGCGACCGTCAGCCCACCGGCAGAGGGGAACGGATCGCTGCGATCGTGGGCGGCCATCAGTCCACCTCCCGCACGATCACGAGGTCGGCGTCTCCACGCCGAATGGCGACTCGCGAGCCCATGACCGCGTACTCGACGGGATCACCGAGCGGTGCCGTTCGCATCGCCTTGACCCGTGTGCCCGGTACGAATCCCATCTCGACGAAGCGCCTGACACCCACGTCGGAGCTGTACCCGACGACGATGCCCGTAGCGCCGATCGCCAGGCGGCCGAGTGGGATCGTTCCGACCGTCATCGGATCTCCATACGGATGCCGTCTGCGATGTCGGTGCCGAGGTGAAGACAGGCACCGTCGATCGCTACAAGACGATCACCATGCTTGCCAACGCCGAGTACCTCGACCGACACGCCCGGAGTCAACCCCTGATCGGCAACGAACGCGCCGAGGGGTTCCGGTAGATCGACCGCGACGATCGACGCGCGGGTCCCGGCGGCGATCGTCGAGAGCGGTTCGGTCGCCGGCGATGAGACGCTATCGGCGCCATCCGGAATCATCCGCCCCTGTGGTCCCGACGATGGATCTCCGAGGAACCCCGAAAGCAGATCCGCAACTTCGTCCGGTGTCACGTGCTCGAGATCACAAGCAACGTCGTCGGCGCGTGCCGGACTCAACCCGAGTTGCTCGGAGAGGAAGACGCCCCAGAGGCGGCGACGACGGAGGATCGACGACGCAACGGTCCGGCCGTGCTCGGTGAGCGACACGCCCCGGTACGGTTCGTAGTCAACGTAGCCGCGAGCGTCGAGCTTGCGGATCATCTGGTTGGCCGACACGCCCGTCACGTCAAGTTGGGCTGCGACGTGAGACATGGATACCGGCTCGGTGCGACCGTCCTCGATCGCCCGTGCGACCGTGATGAGGTACATCTCTTCTGCTTCTGAAGTCCCCGTTCGGTGCTGAACCATGCCTATGGATTCCTGCTCTCGATGTTTAGG
>JAUXCV010000291.1 GCA_030618675.1 Acidimicrobiia bacterium
GATCCGATCGTCCGGAACGGCTCCGAACCGATTCAACGCCGCTCGCAGAACCTTCGGATCGCGAGCCGACGCGTTCAGTTCCGCCTTCCCTTCCTTCACCTCGGCGATGATGAGATCGATCCGATCGAGGTCAACGTCGAGCGCCGGGTCGACGGCCACGATGGCGCTGCTCGAAGAATCGCTCGTCCGACCGGCGCCCGGGATCCGGAGGGCGAGCATGTCGACGTCTGTGACGGTCCGGTACTCACCGTCCGCGATCAGTTCCAGCACCGGGTACTCCGTGACTGTGAAGTACCCGTTCATATAGAGATATGACTGAACGAGACCGACGGCGGTGTCCATTAGCTATCCGTCTATAGGGGACTAGATCGGCTGGGCGCCGTACCGCTCCCGGCGTGCGTACGCGCTCGACGAGTAGCCGGCGATATCGATGAAGAGTCCCAGACCGAGGATGATCCAATCGAAGAACACGATGCCCCCTGGTGCCACGGCGACGTACGAGAGCGTCGTCCACGGCATGAAGAGGAACCCGAGAAGCGGCACGAAGAAATTGGAGAAGGTGGCTTGCCATCGCGTCGAGTCCATCAGCCACCAGATGAGGATCGCTGCACGCGGTCCGAGCATCATCAACGTTGCGAAGAAACAACACATGGGGATCCCCTTCTCGTTCGCTGGTCGAACCCTAGTGGTCTTGTCCAATCGGTGACCGGATAGGCTGTGACCGGCCACACGAGGAGCAGATTCGGTGGAATTCAAGGAAGAGCATCTCGCGTTCCGGAAAGTCATGCGGGATTTCGCAGACGCCGAGATCGCACCCCACGCCCGCGAGTGGGACCGGACCAAGACCTTCCCCCTCGATGCCATCGCCAAGATGAGCGACCTCGGGCTCTTCGGACTCCCGTTCGATGAGCGCTACGGCGGGTCCGGATCTGACTTCACGACGTTGTGCATCGCCATCGAGGAACTCGCCCGCGTGGATCAGTCGATGGCCATCACACTCGAGGCAGCGGTGGGTCTCGGTATCAATCCGATCGCAGAGTTCGGCACGGAGGAGCAGAAAGACCAATGGCTGCCCGATCTCGTAGCGGGCCGCACGCTCGCAGCCTTCGGCCTCACCGAACCTGATGCCGGGTCGGATGCCGGAGCAACACGAACGAAGGCCGAACTCGACGGCGACGAATGGGCCATCAACGGGTACAAGGCGTTCATCACGAACTCCGGTACCGATATCACATCACTCGTCACGATCACGGCGAAGACGGGCCCCGACGAGATCTCCACCATCATCGTCCCCACCGGCACGCCGGGATTCGAGGTTGAACCCGCCTACGACAAGATGGGTTGGCGGGCGTCCGACACGCATCCACTCCGCTTCGAGGACTGTCGCGTCCCTGAGGGGAACCTCCTCGGGGAACGGGGTCGAGGCTTCCGGCAGTTCCTATCGACGCTTGATGACGGGCGGATCGCCATCGCCGCCCTTGCAGCCGGAGTGATTCGGTCGTGCGTCGAAGAGTCGACGGCGTATGCGAAGGAACGAACATCCTTCGGCAAAGCGATCGGCTCCTACCAGGCGATCGCCTTCAAGATCGCCGATCTCGAGGTGATGGCCGAGGCCGCCCACCTGCTGGTCTACAAGGCGGCATGGCTGAAGGACACCGGGCAGCCGTACCGGCAAGCCGCGGCAAGGGCGAAGCTCTACGCCACCGAGGCGGCCGTCACAGCGACTCGCGACGCGACGCAGATCTTCGGTGGCGCCGGGTTCCTCAACGACACCGTCGTCGCTCGCCACTATCGCGACGCCAAGGTCCTGGAGATCGGCGAAGGAACAAGCGAGATCCAGAGACTGGTGATAGCAAGGGGTCTTGGGCTGCCCGTTCGGTAGACAGGCAACAGGCGACGAAGGTTCATCTTCTACTCCGCTACTCCGCTACTCCGCTACTACCGTCACCCCATGCCCAACGCACTCTTCACCAAGGACGGTGATCTCTTCCACCCCACCGGGTTGACCAGGAGTTTCTGGTCGGACGAGGCGCAGCATGGAGGGCCGCCGGTCGGTCTCCTCGGGCGTGCCATCGAGAACGTCCCGACGGTGATCCCGATGGAGGTCGTTCGTCTCACCGTCGATCTCTTTCGGGAGGTCCCTGTGAGTCTTCCGCTCACCGTCGAGACGGAGGTCGCTCGTGACGGTCGACGCATCCAGGTCGTCGACGCCGTGATCATGGCTGCCGGCCGGAAGGTCGCCAGGGCCTCCGGCCTCAAGATCCGCACGACCGATGTTGCCGTGCCGTCGGTGAATGCCCGGTGGGAGCAACCCCCGGGTCCCGACGAAGCCGAAGAGGTCTCGTTGAACCGGTTCGGGTTCGACCGCACCGATCATGAACGGTTTCACAGTCACTCGATAGCGATCCGTACCGTCGGCGACTCGTTCCTCACGCCGGGTGAGGGCCTGTCGTGGGTGCGGCTCACGGTTCCAGTTGTGGAAGGCGAAGAGACGACGCCGTTCGTCCGCACCGCCACCCTCTCAGATGTCGGCAACGGCAACTCGATGGCGCTCGACGGGAGGGAGTGGCTCTACGTCAACCCGGATGTGAACCTGTCGCTCCATCGCTCACTCGAAGGTGAGTGGTTGGGGATGCGTTCGCTCGCCCATCAGCATCCTGCCGGGATCGGTTGCGCGGACTCGCTGCTCTTCGATGGTTCCGGACCCATCGGACGGGTCGGTCAGTCCCAGATCCTCGAACCGAGAACGGACTCTCGAACGACGTAGGGAGCGAACGCCGCAGGGTCCGGATCGAACCCGATCCCCGCCCTGTCGCCCGGATGCATTTCGCCGGATTCCACGCGAGGCTCGGTAGCGGTGAGGCTCCCGGCCAG
>JAUXCV010000109.1 GCA_030618675.1 Acidimicrobiia bacterium
GCCCATAGCAGTAGTCCTAACGACAGATAGTGGCGCTACCTCTCGTTAGCAGTGTATCTAACGGGGGGTCGATGTCAACCGAATCGTGGCTCGAGCGAAGCGATCATCGGCGGGCGGCAACTTCCGCTGCGGCACCTCAAAATGCAACAGGCGCTGGCCTGTCCGACGAGATAGGACCGATGGCGCTTCCGCGCCCGCACCCGAGCCCCGTCACTACCCGTCGTTCAATGGGCCATCAGCTTCCCGGAGGTGCCGAGGAAGCGTTCACGAACTGCAGATTCAGGTTGAGGGATCGACCGACGCGTGACAGCGTCTCTACGGTCGGGTTGCCATCACCCCGTTCGATGCGGCTGATCTCGCTCTGAGCGATCCCACACATGGACGCAAGCTCAACCTGTGTCAGGCCGCTTCGCTTGCGCTCCGTCAAGATCTGGTTAGCCAGCCGGAACGTGTCGGTGTATTCGTCGAGTACTTGGATCTCCGCTTCATCGGCGGTGGCTCGGTACTCCTCGACGTAGGTTTCGAACGGTCGACCTTCGGGCATGCGTGCGCCTCTGCCCCGAGTATGAGATCTATCACATACTGCGTCAAGTGAGTTGATTCCGACGTGCAACTTCCCGTTGTCGCGAGATCAGCGTCTCAGCCCCTTCTGGAACCGGGGCCGCTCTCTTCGCTTCCGTTCCGTGAGCGCCCTCGACCGCTTGCTGCTTGAACAAGCGGGTCTTCGTCTTCGATGAGACGAGCGATCTCTCCGGCGGAGTACCCAACGACGCGACCGGTCGATCGTCCACGCGTCGCCACCACTTTGAGCAAAGTCGCCTCAGGCATCAACTCGAGGAACGCGATCTTCCTCCGCCTCACCGGACTCGATCGAACCTATTGAAATCCCTCCCAACCTGCGGTATTGATAGGTTGACGAGATTCGAGCCAGCGGGTTTGCCGCGTAATGCGGTGCCTGCCCGACGTATCGGCAAGAATGGGCACCATGGTTCTGCGTGTAGACGTCTCTTCAGCCCTCCTTGAGTGGGCGATCGAGCGGTCCGGTATCGACCGGAGTGCCCTTGCGCGTAGGTTCCCCAAGCTTGACGCATGGGAAGCGGACACGGTCTCTCCCACTCTGAGGCAACTCGAGGAGTTCGCCAAGGCAACACACACACCCGTGGGTTTCCTGTTCCTCTCCGAACCGCCCGTCGAAACGGTCCCGATACCGGACTTCCGTACACACGCCGACACGTCGGTGGTCCAGCCGAGCCCTGATCTACTCGACACGATCTACCAGTGTCAGCAACGCCAGGAATGGTTCCATGATTATGCCCGGGCGAACGGCCTCCCTTCGGTTCCGTTCGTGGGGTCGTGCACCACCGAGACTCCTATCGGCCTCGCCGCATCGAACATGCGCGAGGTTCTCGGTTTCGACGTCGCCGACCGAGGATCCACGTGGACCGAAGCGCTTGTGCACTTGTCGGAGAACGCTGAACATGCCGGCGTGCTTGTGATGGTCAACGGCGTCGTGGGTAGCGACACGCACCGGAAGTTGGATCCCCTCGAGTTTCGAGGCTTCGCACTCGTCGACCCGCTCGCACCGGTGATCTTCATCAATGGTGCAGACACCAAAGCCGCACAGATCTTCACCCTCGCACATGAACTCGCGCATCTGTGGCTCGGAGAGACGGGCCTCGACGACGTCGTTCCATCGGCACGCTCAACCAATGCGATCGAGCGATGGTGCAACCGTGTCGCTGCGGAGTTCCTCGTTCCCGCCGATGCTCTCAGCCAGAACGTCACGTCGAGCAACAACCTCGTCGCCGACCTCGACCGACTTGCACGGACATTCAAGGTCAGCACACTCGTCATCCTCCGGCGGCTTCGCGAGACCGATCGCATGAGTAGTGACGATTTTCACGATGCGTATGGCGACGAACTTCAACGAGTGCTCAACCTCGCCTCTCGACTCACCGATACCGGCGGCAACTTCTACAACACCCAACCCGTCCGCGTGAGCAAGCTATTCGCTCGGTCGATCATCGTCAGCACGCTTGAGGGGCAGACACTGCACCGGGATGCGTTCCGGCTGCTCGGATTCAGGAAACAATCGACCTTCGATCAACTGACGCATCGCCTCGGAGTGGAGTGATGGCCTACCTGCTGGATGCAAACGTATTCATTCAGGCCAAGAATCTCCACTACGGCTTCGATTTCTGCCCCGGGTTCTGGCATTGGCTCGACCGGGCCCACGACGAAGGGCAGGTGTTCAGCATTGAGCGAGTCGCAGACGAGATCGCCGGCGGAGCCGACGACCTGGCCACGTGGGTTGCTGACCGTCCGGCAGGGTTCTTCTTGAGCCCGGACACGGCGCTCGTCCCCAGCCTCCACACCGTGAGTGAGTGGGCCAACGGCGCCGGGTACGAGCCGGCAGCCCTCTCAACGTTCCTCCAGGTGGCCGACTTCTATCTCATTGCGCATGCGCACGCTCATGGCCACATCGTCGTCACTCACGAGGTGGCGTCTCACTCGACGAGGCGCATCAAGATTCCAGACGCGTGCATCGCGCTTGATGTGCGCCACATGACGCCTTACGAGATGCTGCGCAGCGAACGGGCCCGGCTCGTTCTCGGCTCCTAGCGCGTCCCGTCGAACGGGGGTCTAGAACCGCCACCGGTTGTGCCATACGGTGTCACGATGGTTGACATCACGGATGGAATCGTTGATGCCGTGAGGAGAATCGACCCTAGAGACGCGCCAATCCCGGCTGCTCTCCATCCGGAGATGAGCCTGGGTCGCTTCCTCGGGCTACTGCCCTCGGCACACTCATTGAGCGTCGGATTGCCTCATTCGTCAAGCCCGACCTCGACCTCGGACGGGCCTGTCCCTCACCAACAGACAAGGGTCTGGAATCGGTGGTGGTTGTGCCATACGGTGTCGCGATGGGCGATGTCACACAACCGGGATACCACCGCGGACGGGTCCCGGCATCCAAAGGGAAGACCTACCCCGCCGAGATCCTCACCCCCGACGAAGTCCGGGCACTGGCCGCACAGTGTTCGACGACGTCGAGCGGCGGGATCAGGCACCGGGCGTTGATCGTGCTCCTCTACCGAACCGGCCTGCGAATCAGCGAAGCCCTCGCCCTGCGACCCAAAGACATCAACTTCGAGATCGGATCAGTCACCGTGCTCCACGGAAAAGGCGACCAGTTGCGAACCGTCGGAATCGACCCCGGAGCGAATCCCCACATCGAAGCCTGGCTCGAACGCCGCGCGACCCTCAGACCACCAGCCAACGCGCCGCTGTTCTGCACCCTGAAGGGCGGCCCGCTGGGTTCACCACATGTACGCCGACTGTTGCCCCAACTCGCCCAGCGTGCCGGTATCGAGAAGAGAGTCCACGCCCACGGCTTCCGCCATACGCACGCCTACGAGTTGATGATGGAAGGCATCCCGATGCCAATCATCCAACAACAGTTGGGTCACGCGTCGCTGGCGTCCACAGACGCCTACCTGTCTCACATCGCACCGAAGCTCGTTATCGAGACCATGGGAAGACGAGAGTGGAGCCCATGAACAGCGAACTGAGTCCTACTCGCAACCAGGACTAGCGGACTCAGGACACGGCGTTCATCTGTGCCGGCGCGATTCTGAGTGTGTGGCCGGGCCACCGACAAATCGCGACTGCCCTTGAACAAAGCGTCGTTCCTCACAGATCGGCGATCATTCGGACGGACGAATTGCACCGTGTCGCGAGCACATCGGGATACCTGCACTGTCGAGGCTGAGAGAGCGGATCGTGGAATCCTGCAACTCTTGACTTGCGGTGCCCCTCTCACCCCTCAGACGGGATTCCGGTGTCGCTCTCCGAGAGAACGATGAGCGAGTCGCCATCGCCCAGCTTTATTGGGCCCTCCCGGTCATCAGGGATCAGGCACACGCCGTAGTTGCGATCGGCGTTGTCTTCATCTTGATTGATCTTCACTCCGATGCAGATCTCGTCGAATTGGGTTGCAGCCATCATCAAATCGTGAAAGGAGAACTCCTGGGGGCCGCCAGCGAGAAACGGCCTGTAGCGATCGATTGGCTTCATGTAGATCTCGGAACCATCTGCGCCAAAGAGCGACATATAGATCTCGTGCATCTCCGGGTTCTCTGAGAGTTGAGCGAAGAGCATCGAAATGATCCGGCTAGAAATGACGAAATCATGAGAGTCGACGTCGGGAACAACCACCTTGATGTCTGACTCCACGAGTTCGGTCACGATAGTCGGTCGGCGACCATCGCCTCTCTTCCCTAAGGTACGGATCGCGTTTCGGAGAAGCAGCAGAATCGTGATTGTCCTTGCATCCACGACGTCGGCCGGGACACCTCGATCTCCATCGCTGAGGATGATGATGTGCCGATACTCAAGGGGATTCACCGGCTCTGTCTTCATGTCGGGATCGCACTCCAGACCTCGAACCGAGTCCGGATCCCATGTTCTTGGCTCAGTTGGGTCACTCTTGAGAACCTTCACGGTCAGGAGTCCGTCGTACTTCTCAACATCGCACTGCGATGGCCCATCGTTCTCTTGAGACCGCCTCATCATTTGGACCTCCGTCTGGGGGGCCGCATGCGTGACGTACTCATCGAGCAAACGCATCGTCTTTGGCCCCCACCCGATCAGCAACTGATCGATTCTCGGGTCCTCCTGACGGGCAGAATCCGTTTCCAGGTCCTTCTGATCAGCACAATCTGTCTCTGACCCGTCGGCCTCGGTGGACTCTGAGCGGAAGGAGATCGCCGAGTCGTCTTCAGCGAGGATGATCAATTGGTCGGTGTCTTTGAGGATTCGATCAGAGGCGGGGTTGATACTGACGCCGTCGTTCTCGTCCTTGCTTACAACGCCAACTGCGACGCCATGGGCTAGCCGAGATGATGCGTCGCCGAACGACAAACCTTCGCTGGGCTTGCCCTCGATGTGTTTGACCTTCTTCACATAGAACTCTGCATCCCTGAAAGAGAAGACTTCGTCGTAGACCACCGACAAGCCGACGGATCGCGAGGTCTGAAGCAAGATCCTGGCCAGCACCGTCTTGGCATCCAGGGCCTGAACAGAGCCAATTCCAACGAAACTGCTCGCCTTGCGGGACTTCTCGTGGAAGAGATCTACGACGACCGTGGGTTGCTTGGGACCCGATACGAGAGACTCGAGAGCAAGAAGTGACATTATTACGCGCGCATCTGCCTCCTCTTTCTTCTCGTCGCTCGCTGCATAGCTGCATTCCGACAGGATGATGGCGGACTTGGCAGTGGCAACTGAGACAACCTTGAGGTCCGTGATCGAGGCGGGGTCTCCCGATCGCGTGACGAAGCGTGTGGACTTCATTCCCACCAGTTCTCGCCCCAGGTGGTCATCCATGTACTGCTTGTCTTGATCGGCCAGAACCACAACGACCTTGCGCCGTCTGCTCTCACTGGCATTCTCGGACTTCTCGTTCGCTGTCGCTAGCTCCCGAATGATCTCGACCACCCGCTGCTCTTCCCATCCGAAGATCAGAGTGTGCTCATCTTCAACTACCGGAGAGTGCCCTCTGCGGAGTTTCGCAAGGCGCCCGTCGAGTCCGGTGGTCATGAATGCGACGAGGAGAGCCACAAGCACTATTCCGCCAACACCCGCGATCATGCCGGCACCCAAGAACCATTGACTCGAGGACAGATCCGTCGCCATGTATCCCGGGTCGAACGTCTGGAAGAAGGCGGTGATCGCGCTCTCCACCGGCCCAGTGTCAATCCCATCCGTTCCGGGGGGAAGGAGCAACGAGACGGCGAATCGGACAAGGAACATGGCCACTACGAACAGGACGAAGACCGCGATCAAGATGACGAAAGGCGATCTCCCACCCCGGGACATGTAGTTGTCGAACTCGTATCTCAGGCGCCCGCGAGTCCGTTTCATCCGGTGACGGACCG
>JAUXCV010000216.1 GCA_030618675.1 Acidimicrobiia bacterium
CGTAGCCCGTAACCCGTAGTCCGTAGTCCGTAGTCCGTAGTCCGTGAAGACTCTGCCTGATCTACTGATCTACTCAATCTTCTTGAGCAACCGGTCGCGCTTGCTCTCCAGCTTCTCGCGTTCAGACCTGAGATCTTCGACGTGCTGTTGCATTCGTTCGACATCCCCCGACGTTTCCTTCGCGTCTGCTCGATCCATCGGCTGGTCGTAGGTCGCGAGGTCCCTCTGTGCGTCGTCGTCGAGATGTTCAAGCATGATCAGCTCTTCCGCCGCCAGATCCTCGCTGTGCATCAGTGCCCGGATCTCGTCGTTCAGCCGGAAGATGCGCTCTTCTCGTCGTCCCATCATCGAACGATAGGCACCGATCTCGCGCTGCTTCGTTCAAGAGTGACCGCCGATGACGATTTCGGCCGGCGGTTCGATACCATGGTGTCCAGCGCCGGGATGGCGGAATGGAAGACGCGGCGGACTCAAAATTCGCTGGGCGAAAGCCCGTGGGGGTTCGAGTCCCCCTCCCGGTACGAGAGAGAGCCTTTGCCGGGCAACGATTCCCGGCAAAGGCTTCGTGGTGACCGATTCGCTCTACTCAATCATCCATGCCAGAGCCGTGGCACGAGCCGCTAGGGGTGAAGTCGAAACCACCGATAACCAGTTTGCAGCGAGGCGACGAGTTGAGAAGCTGGAACAGTCGATCAACAATCTCGAATCGCCCGTGGCGGCGATGAACGAGATCATCGTCAACCTCCGAGATCAGGTGAACTCGGTGCCGGAGGGTGCGATGCCACGACCATCGAAGTCGCCCGTCGTCCGCAGCGCCGTCGGGTTGACAACGTGATGGCGGATAGGGAGCAGAGGCCGGATCCCCCGGAGCCGACGTTGCCGATAGCCGACCGGATGCACTGGTGTCGGGTGTGCTCCGTCCGGGGAAAACCGCGGTGGGGTAGGAGAGGTGACCATCCGGGACCGGACCACGATGGCGGGATCGTGTTGATCCGTCGATTCGGTGCCAACTTGGGCATCGTCGAGGTCTAGACCTTCCAGCACCTGTGACATATGCTGTTCATATGATGACGATCGAGAAACCCACAACTCGCAGAGCGGTGACGGCGGCTCAATGCCCGCTCGCTGTCCTCGTGTTCGACGTGGTCGCTGAGACCGACGACACGAACGACCTCGAGACGTTCATCGACGCCCACTATCCGGTCGGAATGAGGCCGTTCGACATCAGGCCGGTGAGTCGTTGATCGCAGCGGTCCACGGAGATGTCCGTGGACCCTTCAAGGCTGACCGCTTTCGGTGACCGCCCTACGCTCCTAGGTACGTCCATGTACCACAATCCAGGGCGTGGAATCCCCTGTCTTCCGGTTCGATGCGAACGGTCTGAATATCGTATGACAGCCCGTTCGTGATTATGTCGCCCAACTCCCAGGAGAAGCCACTGAGACGTTCCCAATAGCACCACCCGCTGGAGTCACTGTTTCTCCACAGCCCGGGTGCCACCTCGCTACCCACAACCCAGTCTCCGTCGCTGAATCCGGCAGTTGGACTGATTGTCCGTGGTGTTGTGTCGTTCGTCCAAAGGTCGCAGTCCTCGGAGGAGAATCCCGCATCAGTTGCCTTGATGGTGACAATGAGGGGGTCAAAGCTGAGTTCATTGGCAATGATCTCGTCGAGTGTTCCGCCGAATCCGGAGAGGCGTTCGGCGTAGCACCAGCCTGGTGACGCGTCAGTTCGGTAAGTACCGGGTTGAATGTCAACTCCGACAATCCAGATCCCGTCACCGAACGTCACAGATGGCGGTGGTGTCGTCGGTGGAGGAGTTGTCGGCGGTGGTGTCGTCGCAGTAGAGAAGTGTCCCGCTACGGGCAGCCAAGCGCTCTGTCCGACGGTCCATGCTTCGTCGGCGTTGCCCTGGGTGTTCTCGTAGCGGAGATACATCGTCGTGTTACCGGGACGGAACAAGCCGGGCGAATCGACACCGTTACCGGTCCAATCACCGGCGACGAACCGGTCGCCCGGATCCCCGAAGATGAACTGGTTGTCGGCGTTGCCGGTCGTGTTCGTGTTGCGGTAGTAGACGAGTCCGTTCGACTCACGATGCAACCCAACGGTGTCCTGCCCGTTGCCGTTGAAATCGCCCGTAAACGGCTTGTCACCGGGGTTGCCGAACGTGAACTCGTAG
Source organism: Acidimicrobiia bacterium (assembly GCA_030618675.1). Classification (GTDB taxonomy): domain Bacteria; phylum Actinomycetota; class Acidimicrobiia; order Spongiisociales; family UBA5794; genus JAHEEL01. Next base: position 2,183 of record JAUXCV010000216.1, read on the forward strand.
TCGGCAGCACCGAGACCACCATCAGCCGTCCCGAGCTTGTTGATGATGTAGAACCGCTGATTCGACGGCCGATAGATCGAGAGCGTGTCACAGCCGTCAGTGTTGAAGTCGCCCGCTATCGGCACATCACCGGGGTTGCCGAAGAAGAACGAGACATCGGCGACCCCCACCGTGTTGCTGTTGCGCAGGTACACGTAGCCGTCGGACTGGCGATACAACCCGGGCGTGTCGACACCGTCGCAGTCCCAGTCGCCCATGAACGGATAGTCGCCCGGGTTCCCGAAGTAGAACTGGGTCGTCTGTTCGGCGTCATTGTAGAGGTGCCAGACACCGCTCGACGGATCAACCAAACCATACGTGTCGCCAGTGTCCGCAGCGGAACCAGCCTGAGGAGCAATCACAACGAGCGTTGCGGCACCCAACATGGCAACGAGAACAACAGCCAAGAACCTCGACATCCGAAACCCCCTGGACTTGAGTTGTGCTGACCCCCGGATACTAACCAGGGAAGCCAGGGGGCAAGAAGCGAAGTCGCCTCGCCCGTGCGGTTCCCCACACGAACATCGGCCCCGACAAACACCAGAGTTGGTGCCCCTCGGGACCGATGCATCTTCTTCGTGACGAACGGGGAATGGTGGGGTGTCCGTCACTCAGTTGCGGCGATCACACGAAATGCCCAGGCGTCGTGCTGGCGAAGATTCCGCATTCTCGCCCCTGTTCCGTGGCATTTCCGTGGCACGGGCCACACTGCGGTACGAGCCGGGACACTCCCCTACTCGTCACAGAAGCCGGTTCCGTTCTCGGTGTGAATGCTTCCACCGAGAGTCGAGTCTGAGCAGGTCACCAACGCCGCCAGGCGGGGGGACGCGTTGAGAGCGCCCGTGGGGACGGGCGATTCGCCTTTCGGCTGGACGTATTGGCACTAGCCAGGCGGGGTATCGACGCATAGGATTGTCGCTGAGGGGGAACGAAGGGTTTGCCGCCGTGTCGGCATCCACGCCTCAGTCTCGGATGGCGGAGCGCTCCGCCCGCTTCTCGACATCCCGATCTGTTTCGTCGCGCCGTCCGGCGCGCTCGACCGCTCTACCGAAGAAAGGGATGATGCCTATCGAACCAACCCGTAATCCTTGACACGAAGGGGCATCCGGCCTCGGACGGACCGTGTCTGTGAGTTGATCACATCCGGGTGTCCCGCGAGATGGGAGACATGAGATGAGAGGAAGATTACGAAAGATCCTGTTCCTGTTCGCGGTGATCTCGCTGACGATCGCAGCGACACCGATGGCGGGGGCGGATGATCTCGACACTGACATTGAAGCATCTGTTGTGCTCGGCCTGGAGTGGCTGGCCACTCAGCAGAACCCCGACGGATCGTTCCATGATTGGGACATGGATGCCCACACAGGGCTTGCGATCCTCAAGTTCGAAGACCGGGCGATCGACCTCGGGCTCGACCCCCTCGACCCCGCCTATGAGTACTCAGATGTGGTCCAGGCGGGTCTCGACTACCTCGCTCTGACTGCCGTCGGCGACGCCAACGGCT
>JAUXCV010000332.1 GCA_030618675.1 Acidimicrobiia bacterium
CCTTCGATCGACATCCCCTTCGACTCGTTCCTCACATTCGTGCCGATGGCGAATCCGGAAGAAGCGGTCGTCCGTGTCGAGGTCGCCTATCACGGCCAGGCGGACAATGAGAACTTCAGCGACGACTGGTTGCTGGACTTCTGGACGGGTGAAGAGCCGATGTGCTCGGAATTCCCGGGCCCGGGATTCGGTCACTGCCCGATCGTGCAGGCCAGCCAGGACGTCCCATCTAGCTAGCGCCCACATGGGGGGAGAGCGGTCGAAGCCTCGGTTGCATCCGAGGCTTCGACCGCGTTCCAGTCCGGTGACTGCCGCTACCGGGACCCGACGCCCTGGAACACGAGCGTCAGTTGGTTTCGGATGGTTGTCTCCAGATCCCGATCGGTACTCTCCGGAATCGAGACGAACATCAGGATCGCCACTGCCACGACCGAGTAGATCAGGATCGCGGCGGATGCGATGTCCACGTCATGGCAGACGAGGCCGCGATCTCGGAGGAGGACGAGTGTCTCTGCGATCTGAGCGATGCTTCTCTCGTCGAGAGAGATCAGTTCGGTCATCATGGCGGACTCCGCAGGATCGAACCCCGCCCTGAAGAGCTCCTTGATCACATCGCGTCCGAGCGCCGTCATCGCGTCGACGTAGGTCATGATGAGCGGCATCAGCACGTCGACCGGATCGTCCCTGGACAGATCGATCGCCGCGCCCGCAGCGACAAGCGCTTGCTCGGTATCTCTGGTCACGACGGCCAGAAGGATGCCGTGTTTCGTTCCGAAGTAGTTGTAGACGGTGCCGACTGAGACTCCGGCATCAGTGGCGATCGCTTCCATCGTGGTCGCGTAGTACCCGTTCGCTTGGAACGACCGGTCGGCCACCGACACGATCACGTCGAAGGTCCGCTGTTTCTTCAGCTCTCTGCGACTCGTCAACGTTCCCTCACTGAATCAGTATTTTGTAGTGACTATAATTTAGTATAGACTGGAGCTTTGCACCATCGAAAACAGCGAGGACGACATGAGCGAACCGGCGGTCGTGGCAGAAGGCTTGACGAAGATCTACGGGGAGGGTGACACGGCTACCACCGCGCTCGAAGATGTCTCGTTCTCGATCAACCGGGGCGAGTTCGTCGTCCTCCTCGGACCGTCGGGATCCGGCAAAACGACACTCCTCAACCAGATCGGCGCCCTCGAAGGCGCTACTTCTGGCAGCCTCATCGTCAACGGTTCCGAGATAGCCGGCATGTCGGACAAGGAACGCACCGAGTATCGCCGTTCGACGGTCGGCTTCGTGTTCCAGTTCTACAACCTCGTCCCCACCCTCACCGCACAAGAGAACGTCGCTCTGATCGCTGAGATCACCGGCGACGAACCAGACGCCCGTTCCGACACCGTGCTCGACCGCGTCGGTCTCTCCGACAGGACGGAGTACTTCCCGGGCCAGATGTCCGGCGGTCAACAGCAGCGTGTTGCGATCGCCCGCGGCATCGTCAAGGACCCGCCGCTGCTTCTGTGCGATGAACCGACCGGTGCGCTCGATCTAGAGACCGGCCGCTCGATCCTTGAACTCCTGAAGTCGACGACGGCGGGTACAGATCGGACGGTATTCCTCGTCACGCACAACTCCACGATCGCCGAGATGGCAGACCGCGTCATCCGACTGAGAGACGGCAGGATCGTCGGCGATGAGGTGAACCCGGATCCTGCTCTCCCTGTGGAGCTCCGCTGGTGAGCTACCTCTCGAAGAAGCGTCGCAGGGACATGCGCCGCCAGCGGTGGCAGTTCCTCGCCGTGGGTGTCACGGTGGTCATCGGTGTGATGATGTACGCCGCCACCTACGACTCGTACCTGAACCTCACGGCGAGCTACGAGCAGACCTACGACCGGCTCGCCTTCGCCGACATGATGATCACGGGAGGCGACGATGCCCTCCCGGATACGCTGGAGGCGATTCCCGGGGTCAAGACCGTCACCGTTCGCCACACTGCCGACCTGCCGATCACGATCGGTGATGACACCCTCCGCGGCAGGATGGTCGGCACCCCGGCCACCGGCCAGCCCGATATCAACAAGATCGACGTCGAAACCGGGTCCTACCTGTCTGCCACCGGCGACTTCGGGGCCGTCGCTGAGGTACACGTCGCCCGCACTTTCGACCTCGATGTCGGAGACACCTTCATCGTCGTCGTCGGTCCCGGGCAGGAATTCACCGTCACCGGCATCGCCGCCTCGGCCGAGTACATCTGGCCGGCGGCGAGCACCCAGGATATCTTCCCCGACCCCCAGCAATTCGGTGTGTTCTTCGTCGATGAGAACCTGGTCTCTCAACTGCCTCCTTCGGTCTCGGTGCGCGAGACCCTCGTGCTGTACGACGACGATGCCAACACCGAAGACGTCGACGCAGCGGTCCACGGCGCCGCCACGAACGCCGGGGCCACAGGGATCCTCACCCAGGCCGATCATCCCTCGCAATCCACGCTGGAACTCGACGTCGAAGGGTTCGGCGAGATGGCGATCGCGTTCCCCATCCTCTTCCTCACCGCGGCGGGGATGGCCGTCTATGTCCTGCTCACCC
>JAUXCV010000149.1 GCA_030618675.1 Acidimicrobiia bacterium
GCCTTGCCGTCGACCTCGACGCTCCAGTCGGATCCCATGTGTCGCTTGACCGAGCGAACTGTGCGGTCCGGGTTGGTGATCGCCTGACGCTTGGCCTGGTCGCCGACGAGAACTTCGCCGTTCTTGGCGAACGCCACGACCGACGGGGTTGTGCGGTGTCCCTCAGCATTGCTGATGATCTTGGGTTCTCCGCCCTCGAGAGTCGAGATGACAGAGTTGGTGGTTCCGAGGTCGATGCCTACGGCGCGTCCCATACGGGGTGCTCCTTCGTTTCGCTGAGCTCGCGAAGAGCGAGCCATGTGTTTGAGTCGTTACGGATATCATAACCTGAGTCGTGTTGTATCAATTCCCGGATTCTCGCGATTGGATGGCGGGTCACGTCGCCCATATACCCCATGGGGGTATATGCTCGCCCCATGCAGTTGGAAGAGACCGAGGTCCACGACATCCTGACGAGGCTGCGTCGCGTCGAGGGGCAGATCCGTGGAATCCAGGGGATGCTCGAAGAGGGGCGTGACTGCTCCGACGTCATCACCCAATTCTCTGCTTCGATGAGGGCGCTTGAACACGCCGGCTACAAGTACTTCGCCGCGACGATGGCGATGTGCGCCACCAACCCGGAGCAGGCCTCACTAGAGGGCTACGACCCGAAGCGGCTCGAGAAGCTGTTCATGCAATTGACGTAGGGAGATAGATCATGACGAGATCAGCGACCACCAGAGCAGTATTCGTTGTTGTGCTTGCGCTGTCGGTTCTCTTGACGGCTTGCTCGTCGAGTACCGCCACGCAGAGCATCGAGTTGGTGTCCCCTGCGGCCGCCGCCCAGGTGATAGCGGACGACCCCACCGACCTGGTCATTCTCGACATCCGCACCCTCGAGGAGTTCAACGAGGCTCGTCTTGCCGACGCGATCATGGTCGATTTCTATGCCGATGACTTCGCCGACCAACTCGACACTCTCGACAAGGACGTGCCGTACGTCATGTATTGCCGGACCGGCAACCGAACGTCCGAGGCCGTCAAGACGATGAAGGAACTCGGCTTCGTCGAGGTCGACGAGATCGAAGGTGGGATCGTCAACTGGTACGAACAGGGCTACCCGATCGAAAGCTGACCGTCATTCAGCGAGCCACTCGCTGACGATAGACACGAACCGGTCGGCTGCTTCAAGCATCGGGACGTGCCCGACCCCGTCCATCTCCGCGTACTCCCAGCAGGGTCGCTCGGCAGCCGCCCATCGAGCGGAGTCGACCGACACGAGCCGATCCTCGGCGCCGTGAATGAGCAGCGTCGGAGCGCCGACCCGGTGGATGAGCTTGCGATACCGCCGAGGGCGCAACACGTAGCGAGCGATCGACCGATCGGCTTCGAGGAACGCAGGGATCGCCCAATCCCGGCCACGCCTGCGCCGATTGGCTTCGGTGAGTCGTTCTATCGCCCAATCCGACACGGTCGATGGATCGGCGGTGGTCATCTTCAGCGTTTCGGCTGTCTCCTCTTCCGGCGAGTGAGTCGCCCGGTAGGCCTTGAACGCCGGCACTCCGATGCCGGGAACGAGGGGGCCGAGGAGCTTCGTCAGAACCTCGAAGTCGGGAGGATGCCTGCGACTCACAGGCAGCGCAGGGTTGACGAGCACGATCCGTTCAACGCGATGGGCGTGCTCGGCGGCGGCGAGGAGGGAGATGAGACCGCCCATGGAGTTGCCGACCAGCGTGGCGTTCTCGTATCCGAGCAGTTGGATCACCTCGGCGACGAGACGAGCGTTGTCTTCAACGCTCGGCCTGCGGTCTCCGGGAACGGAGTCACCGAAACCGACGAGGTCGATCGCAACCGCATGGCCCGAGTCGGAGAGGTCGGGTCCGGTGACATCCCAGTTCTCGGTTGAGCCACCGAGACCGTGGATGAGAAGAAGGAGCGATCCATCCCCGCCGTAGTCGGTGATTCGGACGGGTCCCCCGATGTCGAGCAGCGTGTCGTTCACGGGCCTAAAGGTACCCGACTCACGCTGTGAAGGCATCGAGGAGCTCCGGCGTGAGGTCGGCGTCGTAGCCGTTCTGGATGTAGAACCGGGTGATGCCGAGATTCTCCATCTCGGCGAAATGTTCCCGGAGTTGCCCGTAGGTGCCGACCCGCGCCTTTCGACGTTCGAACGTCTTCAGGAGTTCGTGCCGGGTCGTCCCATCCTCGCGGGCCAGCCCGTCGAGTCTCGTGTCGAGGTCGGCGTTGGTCGCCGCGCCGACGATCGGGCCTGCGCTCGACAGCATGAGGGAATCCGGATCGCGCCCTGCCGCGGATGCAGCCTCCCTGGCGCGGTCGATCCGACCGGCAAGGTCATCTCCCGGATAGACGTTGAACTCGTCGGCGTACGTCCCGGCAAGCCGGGGCGTCTTCAACGGCCCGCTGCCACCGATCAGGATCTTCACCGTTCCGATCGGGCGGGGCGAGATGGGGAAGTCCTCGAGTGTGTAGTGCTCCCCCGAGAAGCCGACGGGTTCGTCCGCGAGCGCTGAGCGGATGAAGGCGAGCGCTTCTTCGAGCATCGAGAACCGCTCCGACATCGGCGGGTAGTTGAGACCGAACACCTCGTGCTCGCGATCCATCCAGCCCGTTCCGACCCCGAGTGTGAACCGACCGCCGGACATCCGGTCGATCGTGATCGCCGTCTTCACCAGGACCGCCGGATGTCGGAACGTGATCGGAGAGACGAGAACGACGAGTTCGAGATCGGTGGTGTCGCGAGCCAGGCCGGCGAGTTGGATCAGCGCATCGGGTGCGGGAGTAACTTTGGCTTCCTCTTCGTCGAGTGCCATGAGGTAGTGGTCGGGGAGCGCGATCGCGGGCAGTCCGTGCTGCTCTGAGAACCGGGCCGCCTCGAGCACGTCTTCGTAGAGGCCTGAGGTCTGAATGGCGAACTCCACGCGTGCTCCAATCCTGCGGGTCGGGGCCGACATGGTACGACTGAGGGGGCGGCGAGGTCAGCCGCAGTGGGCGGCGGCGATCCGGGCGTGCTTGGCGAAGTCGAAGGAACGGTCGAGCACCCACCGGAAGGCGAGACCGTCGAGGGCGCCGAGCAGCACCTCGGCCCTGGTCGTCGCCTCGCCGTCGGGCAGCGAGCGGTCCGCTCTCCGCATTGCCGCGGCGAAGCGCTCCACGCGTCGGACGTGATGTCGGAGGAATCGGCGAGCGACCGAATCGTCGGCGCTGCCCGATACAGCGACTTGGAGGTAGATGCGGGCGAGATCAGATTGGTCGGTGACGAATCGGATATACGCGTCGACGAGATCGTCGAGTGTGTCGGTATAGGAACGCTCGGGGTTGGGGTCGACGGCCTGGATAGCGTCTCTCGCCACCTGCATGATGGCCTGTTCCTTGGAGGGGAAGATGTTGTAGAACGATCCAGCTTGCACCCCCGCTCGATCGCAGATCGCCTTGAGCGTCGCCGCATCGAGACCGCCCTCCGCCAGAAGCTCGCGCGTGGCTTCGAGGATCTTCGTCTCGGTCCTGATCCCTGCTTGATAGCGGGCCATTGCGTGCCTCCTCTGCGGGCGAGGATACTCCAATCTTGAGCGAGCACTCCAAAATGGAGTGTATACTCAAAAAGCCGGACGACCGGTGGTCCGCCCCCGGTTCCGTTCGTTGCCAGGAACACGATGACGACACCAGCCGGGGAGTGATCAATGAGCCACTACAAGAGCAACCTTCGGGACCTTCAGTTCAATCTGTTCGAGGCCTACGGGGTCGATGAGTATCTCGGGGAAGGGGCGTTCGAAGAGATCGATCACGACACTGCCCTGGACATGCTGCGGGAGGTCGATCGTCTCGCTACCGAGGATTTCGCCGAGAGTTTCGTCGAGGCCGACCGCACCAAACTGAAACTCGTCGACGGAAACGTGGAACTTCCGGCCGGCGTCAAGAAGAGCCTCGATGCGCTCCACGACGGAGGCTGGCATCTTGTCGGTGTTCCTGAGACCTTGGGCGGGTTCGGAGCGCCGGAGACCCTCCGGTGGGCCGCCGCCGAACTCTTCGCCGGGGCGAATGCAGCGATCTCTCTCTATCCCATCGGCGGTCTGATGGCGAGGGTCATCGAAGCGGTCGGTACCCCGGAGCAGGTCGAGCGGTTCGCCATACCGATGGTCGAACGGAACTGGGGCGCCACGATGGTGCTCACCGAGGCCGATGCGGGCTCCGACGTCGGGGCCGGGATCACGAAGGCCGTCCACGTCGAAGGCGACAAGTGGCACATCGAGGGTGTGAAGCGATTCATCACCTCCGGCGACAATGACTACTACGAGAACATCATCCACCTCGTCCTCGCCAGGCGTCCGGATGGCGAAGTCGGGACGAAGGGCCTGTCGATGTTCATCGTCCCGAAGTATCACCTCAACGAGGACGGCTCCCCCGGCGAACGCAACGGCGTCGTCACGACGGCCCTCGAGGACAAGATGGGGATCCGCGGATCGACGACGTGCGAGTTGACCTTCGGCATGGACGAACCCGCGGTCGGCTACCTCGTCGGCGACGTGCACGAAGGCATCAAGCAGATGTTCCTCATCATCGAGGACGCTCGCATGTCGATCGGGGTCAAGGCCGCGGCGACACTGTCGACGGGATATCTGAATGCACTCGAGTACGCCCAGGAGCGGGTCCAGTCGGCCGACCTCACCGAGAGCCGCAACAAGGCGGCGCCGAGGGTGACGATCATCCACCATCCCGCGGTCCGTCGCATGTTGATGACACAGAAGGTGCACGCTGAAGGGATGCGGGCGATGGTCATCTATGCGGCGTGGGTTCTCGACATGGCGCACCTCCATCCCGAAGAGCCGTACTGGGCGAAGCTCAACGATCTGCTCCTTCC
>JAUXCV010000119.1 GCA_030618675.1 Acidimicrobiia bacterium
TCGAGAATGGGAAGCTCTGGCTTCTCCAGACTCGCGACGGAAAACGGACCGCACAGGCTGCCGTCCGGATCGCCGTCGACATGGTTGAAGAGGGCATGATCAGTACGGACGAGGCGCTCATGCGCGTCACTCCCGATCACGTCGACTTCTTCCTGCACCCACAGTTCAACGCCGACTCGAAAGCAGCGGCAGCCGCAGCGGATCGACAGATCGCTCTCGGTCTCAACGTCTCTCCCGGTGCTGCAGTAGGCATGGTCGCGTTCGATCCCGATCTTGCCGAGGAGTGGGCGAAGGAGGGCAAAGACGTGATCCTCGGCCGGCCCGAGACCAAGCCGGACGACGTTCACGGCATGCTCGCCGCCAACGGCATCGTCACGACGAGGGGCGGTCGGACGAGCCACGCTGCACTCGTCGCTCGCCAGTTCGGAAAGCCGGCCGTTGTCGGTGCGTCTGAGCTCGACATCGATCTTCAGGCGCGGACGATGAGCGTCGGCGACGTCGTCGTCAATGAGGGCGATTGGCTTTCAGTGGATGGAACCACGGGTGAAGTGTTCGTGGGCATGGTTGAGACCAAAGTCCCCGACATCGACGATCCATGGCTCACGAAGCTCCTCGGCTGGGCCGACGACCGTCGGGTGCTCGACGTGTGGGCCAACGCCGATTATCCGTCCGATGCAGAGCGTGCCCGCTCATACGGAGCCAGAGGGATCGGTCTCTGCCGCACAGAGCACATGTTCTTCGAACCGGAGCGGCTCCCCGTTGTCCAGCGTATGATCCTCGCCGATGAGCAGGAAGAGCGAGAGGAACTAACGTTCTCCCTGCTCCCCTACCAGCGGGAGGACTTCGCCGGACTGTTCCGGGCGATGGACGGCTACCCGGTCGTCATCCGACTCATCGATCCGCCGCTCCACGAGTTCCTCCCCGGATGGGATGAGCTTGTCATGGAGATCGCCGACCTCAGGATCAAGCTGGACAAGACGACGGAACACGGCGAGATGGACGTCATCAACGCTGAGATCGCCGAGAAGTCGGAGATGCTCGATCGGGTCGAGTCCCTGCGGGAACAGAACCCGATGCTTGGCTTGCGTGGCGTGCGTCTGGGCATCCTGCGTCCCGAGATGACACGGATGCAGGTTCGGGCGATCTTCGAGGCTGCCTGCCTGGTGACCCGCGAGGGTATCGACGTGCACCCCGAGATCATGATCCCGCTGACCAGTCACGTGAACGAACTGGAGCGCCAGCGCACCGTCCTCGAGAAAGAGGCCAAGGAAGTCATGGCCGAGCAGGACATCGAGATCGACTACAAGTTCGGCACGATGATCGAGATCCCGAGGGCAGCGCTCACGGCCGATCAGATCGCCGAGTACGCCGAGTTCATCTCGTTCGGTACGAACGACTTGACGCAGATGACGTACGGCATCAGCCGTGACGATGCCGAGGGCGGGTTCCTCATCGACTACGTGTCGCAGGGGATCCTCGCCGACAACCCGTTCTTCACGATCGACCGTGACGGCGTTGGCCAACTCATGGGCATCGCCCTCGAGAAGGCGAAGTCCGCCCGTCCGGGGATCGAGGCAGGGATCTGTGGCGAGCACGGCGGCGAGCCACGCTCGATCGCCCTCTGCCACGAGCTTGGCTTGAACTACGTCAGTTGCTCCCCGTTCCGGGTCCCGGTGGCGAGATTGGCGGCCGCGCAGGCTGCGATTGTTGGTGGCAAGTAGCTGAGTAGCTGAGTAGCTGAGTAAGGCGTCCCCTCGGGTCTTTCCGGGGGGACGCTTCGCTGTCTGCTGTCTGCTGTCTGTCAATGGCCACCGCTGAGACGTCCCGCGTGATAGTTACACCGGCGGCGTTGTCCCGGCGATCAGACGGGCGATCCACACGATGACCAACAGCGCTGCCGTTCCACCGATAACAACGTCGACCCAGCGACGGTGGCGCCAGCGGATCCACCCGGCCTGGTGTGCGGCCCAGATCGTCCACGCGCCGAGCAGTTCGGCAACCAAGAGCAGGATGAGTGGGTGGTATCGAAGCGCCTCGATCAGGTTTCCCCGGATGAGGTGACCGGCCGCCCTCGTCATCCCGCATCCGGGGCAGGCAACCCCGGTGCAGGTGGCGAAACCGCAGATCGTTGGGCTTCCATCGGAAGGTGCGATCGTGGCCAGAGTGATGGCCGCGACGAACGGAATCGCCAGGAGCGATCGCTTCCCAAGTTGGGAGACCGTCGTCGAGGCTGCGATCACGAAGTGCCGGCGGCGATGATCGCGAAGACCGCTATCACCGCAAAGAACGCGATTCCGACGATCAAGAGGACGGTGGCGATGATCCCGAGGATCTTTCCGGCCTGTGCCGTGCCGCGGTTCTCCGGTGCGCGTTGCCCGGCATCGATAGCGGCAAGCTCCTTGTTCCCCATGACCCACGCGAAGGGGCCGAGGATCTGGCAGAGCACGAGGCCGAGGATCCCGAGAACGAGGACCGTCGTTGCCTGGCTGTCTTCCTGGTAGTACTGATCAGTCATGGGTTCAGTATGCCGAATCCGGTCGAATAGCGCCACTCCCACACTCGCGTACCCAGGGTTCGTAGCGTCGTATGCGCGGCCGACAGCCCGCGGTTCGCGAGGCGTCTCATTCCGCGGGCTCACGGCACCATATAGAGCGCTATGAACCCTGGGTATGCGGGGGGTGGGTGGTCGCATTCGGATGGGACCCCTACGCTGAGCGGTCAAGATTGCCGAGGGATCATCAACAGGGTGGACTCCGGGCGCGGAGTGGAGTAGAACGGTCACATGGATCACATCAAGGTCGACATTCAGAAGGAGTGGCTCTCGGTCGCGGATATCTGCGAGTACATGGACGTGTCTACGTTCGTCGTAACCAGTCAACTGAGGTCCGGCGGGCTTCCGGCCGTCAAGTTCGGCAGGGAGTGGCGCGTCGCACGGCAGGATTTCGAAGACTGGATCAACGCACAGCGCGTCGACACCGCCACCAGGACCGACGCGTGATCAGGCGTCGCGGTAGATCGTTCGTGTGGAGTGCCTGCGGTTTGGCATTCTGAGAAGGAGAACCTCGACTCTATCCGCCCGGTGGTCGCGGGAGTAGCCTCGGTGTCGTCGACACCCAGGAGGTCAAGGTGCTGGATCAGGCTCAGATCGATCGGCTCAAGCGAACCGATGCCGGGGGATTCCCCGTGCTTTCGGTGTACGTGAACCTGCAACCGGGACCCGTGTCGTTGCGGAACCTCCCCGCTCGAATCAAGGACCTTCTCGCTCAAGTAGAAGCTTCGTCGGAATCCCTCTCACGATCAGAGCGACTCTCGATCAGGGAAGACGTCCATGCGCTGTCGCGCGACATCGGGCGATTCGGTCCGGACCTTGGTCACGGGGTTGCGGTCTTCCGCTCTTCCGGTGCGGGAATCGACGAGCAGTTCGCGCTTCCCGGACCGGTCAGGGATCGGGCAATCGTCGAATCCACTCCATACCTCCGGCCCCTGGAAGCCATGATCGAGCACTATCAGCGGTACTGCGTGGCAGTTGTCGGTCGGCGTTTCGGATCCATCTTCCGGTTCTCCATGGACCAACTCGACACCTGGGAAGAGATGCGCGACGAGGAGATCCGCAAGGCGAACTACGGCGGTTTCTCCGGATACGAAGAGCAGCGTGTAAGGGCACGAGCGGACGAGATGGCGGCCCGGCACTATCGACACGTCGCCGGGCGACTCGCCGAATTGAAGCGATCCGACGGCGGATTCGACCTCCTCATGGTTGGCGGATCCGACTCCCACGTCGCCGGACTTCTCGAGGCGCTTTCTCCGGACGTCGCCGATCTGTCGGCAGGCACGTTCACGATCGACCCGGGGACGATGACACCATCAACGGTGCTCGAGCATGCCCGTCGAGTTGCGGCCGAGTGGGAGGTGCAGGAAGAGAGCCGACTTGTTGCCGACCTCTTCGATGCGGCGGCGTCCGGAGGGACGGCGGTTCTCGGTCTCGATCAGGCATGCGAGGCGGTCAATCGCCGCGCAGTGGAAGTGCTCTACGTCCAGGCGGGGCAGATCACTCCGGGATCTGTCTGTGCCGACTGCGAACGCGTGACCTGCGAGACGGGGACGGTGTGCTCGGCCTGCGGGGGGTCGCTCCGCGGGGTGCCCGACGTCGTCGACCATCTGAGTGAGTCGGTGCGAGGCGCGGGCGGTCGGGTGCGACACATCCTGAATGACGGTCCTCTGGCAGAGGTCGAAGCCGGTGCCTCGCTGCGCTACGCGGTCGCGATGGTCGATCCGACCTGACCTGAGGTACCGTTACCGACCCATCGAAGGAGGAACCGTGCCACGGACCGTCGCTGTGGTTCTAGCGAATGACCCGGGATCGGGTTTCACCGGATCGAAGTATCTGAGCGACGTCGGTGGTATCACGCTCATCGACCGATCGCTTGCAGATGCGTCCGTGTGGCCGGTCGACGAGGTGGTCGTCGTGCTCGGTCCCGAGGCTGAAGATATCGCCGCCACCCTGGGATCCTGGGATGCGGTCGTCGTCATCGATCCGGAGTGGGAAGAGGGGTCGGCTGCTTCGCTGCGTGTTGGCCTCGACGTCGTCATGCGAGGCCCGGCAACTGATCTCGTTGTTATCGCTCACGCCGATCAGCCCGGAGTCCCAGCGAGGGACATCTCCGCTCTCTTGGAAGCAACCGACGATGCAGCCGCGGTGGTTCCGAAATACCGGTATCGGCGTGGATTCCCGATTGTGCTCGGCAGAGAGGCGTGGGAACACCTACTCGGTCTGGAGGGCGATGTCGACCTCCTCGGACTCCTGGAGAGTCATCCCGAAGGCGTTGCGGAGGTGTGGTTCGATCATCTTGAGGCGCCACGCATCCGGCACCCGGAGGACTTCACCGATCGATGATGCCGGTCGCATGGACCGGGGGTTCGACCATCCGGTAGGATTGCCGAACCGAGATCTAAGAGTGAACAGAGGGGACACGCAATGGCATCGATTGCTGCGATCGAATCGATGGATCGCCTCGACGCGACGAAGCTCCGCAAAATAGGCGTGCGTACGACCGACGCACTGCTCAGTGTTGCAGCGACGCGAACGGGACGTCGGCGTCTGGCCAGGGAGACGGGCCTCTCCGAAAGCGAGATCCTCGCATGGGTGAACCGCGCCGATCTCATGCGGATCAAAGGCATCGGCTCCGAGTACGCGGACCTGCTGGAGGTCGCCGGGGTCGACACGATCCGCGAATTGCGGCGCAGGAACCCCGATCGCCTCCTTGCTGCCATGACCGACTTCAACCTCAGAAGACGTCTCATTCGCCGCCTCCCGACCAACGGGATGGTCACCGGCTGGATCGAAGCGGCGAAGGGCCTCGAGCCCCTGGTGACGCACTGAGGCTGAGTAGCTGAGTAGCTGAGTAGCTGAGTAGCGGAGTAGCGGAGTAGCGGAGGAACATGAGCTTGGAGCCGTGAGCAGGAGAGATCCTTCGGTGACAGGTGACAGGCAGAATCTTTGCTGACTGCTGACTGCTGACTACTGACCGCTGACTACTGACTGCTGACACGCGACGAAGCCCCGGCCAACCGGCCGGGGCTTCAGCGCCTGGACCTGAGATCTACTTCTCGGTCGTGGTTTTCTTGGGTGTGACCTTCTTGGC
>JAUXCV010000069.1 GCA_030618675.1 Acidimicrobiia bacterium
CGACGTCGAAGCCCTCGTCGCGCCAGCCTTCAACGCCGCCGATCATCTTCTTGAACGGCCGCCCCAGTTTCGCAAGGCGTACGGCCGCCTTCTCTGTCGCGTTGCAGTGCGGTCCGGCGCAATAGATCACGAACAGTGTGTCGTGGGGATACTCAGCCAGGTTCCGTTCCACCATCCGGCCGTAGGGGAGATTGACCGCACCAGGGATGTGCTCTTTCTCGTACACGGCGGGTCCCCGAACGTCGACGAGGACGAAGTCTTGAGGGCCGTTCGTCATCGCATCGTGGACGTCCCAGCAGTCGGCCTCGAAACGCAGCAGCGCCGAGAAATGTGCGAGGGCTTCTTCCGGGTCGGCGGCGGGGACTTCGGCGACTACGGAGCTTCGACGGTTCAAGTTCGGCATGGGGTCTCCAGGTTGTGGCTATGCAGCGGCGAGCGGGATGACGTACCGCCAGATAACGAGGAAATGCAGCGATGTTGCGGACACGGTCAGTATGTGGAAGACCTCGTGGTACGAGAAAACGCGAGGCCACAGACGGGGACGGTTCGTGACGAGGAACACCATGCCGACGGTGTAGAGAACACCGCCGGCGAGGACGAATCCGACGGGGAGCCAGCCGAGTCGCTGGATCATCGGCCAGAAGAAGAAGACACCGATCCATCCGAGGATCGTCGACATCATCACTGAGATCCATCCGGGAACCTTCGGGAACAGGCCCTTCTGAACGACGCCGGCGATCGTGATCGCCCACACCATCGCCAGCACGATCCACTGCCATGGGGTATCGAGAACGATCGCGGCGACCGGTGTGTAGGTACCTGCGATGAGCACGTAGATCATGGAGTGGTCCATGCGCTGCATGCGTTTCTTCGCCCGTTCCCGCCACGGGACAGCGTGGTAGAGGGAACTCGTCGTGTAGAGCGCCATCACCGCCAGACCGAATACGAGAACTGCGCTTCGGCTTGGCCAGTTCGGAGCGTGGAAGAGAAGGAAGATGGTCCCGACGAGGCCGGCGATGGCCGCAGCCCCGTGGAGGAACCCGCGAACGGGGTTCTGCATCTTCCCGAGCGTCCAGCGCGGGATGGGGAGGTTCATGAGGAGAACAGTACCGGGGGAAGATCCGAACACAAGCCCTGATCGCGTCGGTTGTGTCTACGACCACGTCGGGCGTGGTTCCAGACACAAACGACGAGGATGCTCATCCCCTCCGAGTGCGCTTCACTCCGGCGGTGGCGAGCACGCTTGCCGGGACACCGGCTTCGCGCCATGCCGTCCAACTGATTCCCTTGCGATTCGAGTAAGAAGCCGCGTATGCGACGAACTCCGCCTCGAGAGCGTCAAGGTCGATCGTAGCCGTCATCGCCACCAGGGCCGCCCGCGCATCGATCCGCGCCTGGTACAGATCCAGGCGGGACAATGGATCATGCTCGGAGCGAACCTTCTCATCGAGTGCCACGATCTTGGACTCGAGCGTCTCAGGCGTTACGGGACGGCCCCGCCTCTTCGGCACAACGATGGCTTCGAGGTAGCCCTTGATCGCTTTCGCCTCGCGGCGGCCCTGTGCGAGCGCGGTCTTGTGCTCTTCGGTCATGGCCACGGTAGTGACCTCCCTTCTCTTCCCCCGTCGGGTTCCATGTTGCCACGGCTCCGGTCGCAGCGTGCAGTCTTCGGCTGCCCCTACCATGAGGCCTGCATGGGATTCAGCGAGACAGCGAGTCGACCGCTCTACCGGTTCTACGAGAACCGCCTGCTGGCGACCCTCGATACCGAGCGCCTGCCACGTCACATCGGGGTCATCCACGACGGACACCGGCGATATGCGCGGAGCGAGGGCCTTCCCGACTATCAGGCGTCCTATCGCGTCGGGATGGCGAAGTTCGTCGAGTTCCTCCACTGGTCTGACGACCTCGAAATCCCGGCGGTCACGTGCTGGTTGTTGTCGAAGGAGAATCTTGCAAGGCCCGACAAGGAACTGCTTCCGTACTACGAGGTCTTGATGGAGTTGTTCGAAGAGATCCCGAGCGCTCTGACCGGTCGCGGCGTGGGTGTTCGCTTCATCGGGAGTCTCGACCTTCTGCCGGAGGACCTGCAGGCATCGGCGAAGCGTCTCGAAGAGCGCATGCCGAACGGTGATCGGAGGGTGACGATCGCCCTTGCCTACGGAGGTCGGCAGGAGATCGTCGACGCGGTGAAGGACCTTGTCGCCAAACTCGCTGCCGACGACACGGATCACATAGCGGACCGCATCGACGCCGACGGCATCGCTTCGAACCTCTACACGGCCGACCTTCCCGATCCCGACCTCGTTATCCGGACCTCCGGCGAGGCGAGGCTCTCGGGGTTCCTGTTGTGGCAATCCGCCTATGCCGAGTATGCCTTCGTCGATGTCTACTGGCCGGCGTTTCGCTACGTCGACTTCCTCCGCTCCCTGCGTGACTTCACCAGGAGAACGCGCCGCTACGGCAAGTAGTGCTCTGCGAACTCAGATCTCGCAGAGCACCTACCTCGTTCGGAGGTCGAGTGGCAGGTGTTCCCTGTCGTTGAAGGTGCGCAGCGACCAGACGTGCTCTCCTCCGAGAGGCACCGCCCGGAGACGTGCGAACGATGCGTGGTAGAGGATGAACCTCTCCCATTCCCACGGCGTCGGAGCTACGCCGAGCAGGAACCCGATAGCGACTGCGTTCGTGCCGCCGTGGGCCACGATGGCTATGCGCTGATCGGGATCGTCGACGAACCAGAGATGCTCTCTTTCCGGATCCGGGCGCACACCGCGGGCGTCGAGGATCCCGAGGAGGGCGCCGGTCACGCGGTCGTGGAAGTCCCGGAACGACTCGCCGCCGCCGAGTCCATCCCACCATTCTTCCGGCGGCCGGTGTTGCGCCTCACGAAAGATCCGTCGCACCGTCTCTTCGAGTTTGCCCGTCCAATCGGGCATCTTGATCTCGACGATGTCGTCGACGGTCTCGATCGGGAGTCCGCAGTTCCGGGCGATCGGTTCCGCGGTCTCCTGTGATCGACGGGCCGGTGATACGACGAGTTCCGTCAGAGAGTGAGAGCCCTCGAAGATCCGCTGCGCTCCGAGTTCGGCCTGTCTTCGCCCGGTCTCTGTGAGGAACGGATCGGGTTGGGTGAGTCCGTCGACGCTCCAGGCGGGCTGTCCGTGTCGGATGAAGATGAGTTCCATCACCTGGACGATAGGCCGTCTGTCCCGGCTTCGACGGGAGTCGGAAGGCATCCCGCCTGAGTAACGTATCAGCGAACGGCCAACAACCCCCGAGCGATTTCCAGGAATCTCCTTGAACCCCGAACCAACGTCCAAACAACGACTCGTCATGCATCTGAGAGCGCACGCGGTCCGGACCGATGGTCCGTTCACGCTGCGTTCGGGAGCGGTGTCCGAGTGGTACATCGATGCGCGCCAGACCACGTTCGACGGGGCGGGGGCGGTCACTGTTGGGGAGGCAGTGCTCGACGTTCTCGATCCGACGGCCGGAGCGGTAGGGGGGTTGACGATGGGAGCTGATCCGATCGCCATCGCTACCGCCGTTGCGGGGCATGCTGCTCAACGGCCGCTGAGGGCGTTCTCGGTTCGCAAGGAAGCCAAGGGACACGGAACGGGCGGCCGCCTCGTCGGCCCCATAGGGCAGGACGACATCGTCGCCATTGTCGAGGACACCACAACCACGGGATCGGCCGTGTTCGAAGCGATCCGCGTTCTCGCCGACGCCGGAATCCGGATCGCCCAGGTGATCACGCTTGTAGATAGAAGCGACGGCGTCGTTGCCGCCAGGGTTGCGGCGGCGGGAATCCCATACTTGGCGCTCATCACTCCACAGGACCTGGGGGTGGAAGAGTGAGCCTGCTCCGAGTTGATCGATCACCCATCCGGCTGTTCCTGTTCGGACTCGTCGGCCTGTTCTTGATGCTGGGAGCCGTCGACGTCATGTGGGGCCACTGGGTCTCAACTCCGCCCGATACCTCCAATGACGAGATCACGTCCAAAGGTCGGAACCAACGTCGGTCGGACTACGTGTGGGGGGCATTCATGCTCGTGGGAGGTGTTGGTCTGTTCGGATATGCGGTGACCTCATTGATCCGACGCTCCCCCGTGCTCGTGCTCCATGAAGAGGGCATCTTCATTGACGTCGGGGCACCGGGCGACGAGTCGGTCTTCGTATCGTGGGGCGCGATCGACGGCGTCTACTGCGCTGCTGAGAAGGATCCCGATGGTGGACCTGCCCGTGACGTCCTGGTGATCGACTTCGTCGACCCGGAAGGGCTTCCCTCGGAACCCTGGGGAGCATCGTGGGACGGCAATCGATTACAGATGGATTCGGCCGGTTGGGAGAAACCGATCGGGGAGATCGTGATCCACGCCGGGATCGCTCTCGAACACGCGCAGCGGCTTGCGACAGAGTCTGCAGCAGAGGAGGAGAACAGAGATGACTGACCTCAAGATCGGAGCCCACGTCCCGAACGCAGACCCGATAGGGGAGGCCGCGGCTCGCGGTGCCGATGTCGTTCAGATCTTCGTGTCGAATCCTCAGCAGTGGAAGAAGCCGATCCCGAGAGCCGATGCCGAGCAACTCCGAGACGCGGCTATCGACATCTACGTGCATGCCCCCTACCTTCTGAACCTGGCGTCGCCGAACAACCGGGTGAGGATCCCGTCGCGCAAGATGCTCGCACAGACCGTCGAAGCGTCGGCCCTGATCGGCGCCAAAGGCGTCATCGTGCACGGCGGCAGCGTGGGCGCCGACGAAGATGTCGACGTTGGATTCGAGCGATGGTCCAAGGCCATGGATTCGTTCGAGGCCACGGTGCCGGTTCTGGTTGAGAACACCGCCGGTAAGGGGAACACCGTGATGCAGAACCTCGACAACTACGGGCCGCTGTGGGCGGCGATCGGCGATTTCAACGTCGGAGTGTGTCTCGACACCTGCCACGCATGGGCGGCAGGGGCGGACCTGGCGACGGCGGTCGAAAGGATCACGCAGTACACGGGAGGCATCGCCCTCGTCCACGCCAACGACTCACGGGATCCGTTCAACAGCCACCGTGACCGGCACGCCAACTTCGGGAACGGAGAGATCCCGGAGGAACTACTCGTGGCGTCGATCCGGGACGCGAATGCCCCGGTCGTTGTCGAGACCCCCGGTGGTGCAGAGGATCAAGCCGCTGACATCGCCTGGCTCCGCGCACGCCTCTGACCCGTCGTTTGTGCTTACGATCACAAATAGTGTGGTTCTAGGCACAAACGATTCCGATCCGCGCTGATCTCGGGCTTCACACGAGAAGAGCGGCCCCGGAGGACCGCCCTGCTCGACAGAACGAGACCGGCTCTACGCGCTGAGGAACGTCTCCAGATCACAGGAGAGATCGCCTTCACCGGTGATGAACTCTTCCACGTTGTCGTGCGCCACAGAGTCGTGATACTGCACGGGGGGCGACTTCATGAAGTACGACGACGGTGCGAGGAGCGGTCCGCCGACGCCCCGGTCGAGAGCGATCTTCGCTGCGCGGACCGCATCGATGATCACGCCTGCCGAGTTGGGGGAATCCCACACCTCGAGCTTCAACTCAACGTTGAGAGGTACGTCACCGAAGGACGTGCCCTCGAGGCGGATGTACGCCCACTTGCGATCGGAGAGCCACGGGACGTGGTCCGACGGGCCGATGTGGACCGAATCGGAGTTGATCCGCCGCTCGATCTGACTCGTCACCGACTGCGTTTTCGAGATCTTCTTGGATACAAGACGCTCACGCTCGAGCATGTTCTTGAAGTCCATGTTCCCGCCGAAGTTCAGCTGGTACGTGTTGTCGATCTTGACGCCGCGGTCCTCGAAAAGACGGGCGAGTTGGCGGTGGACGATCGTGGCACCCACCTGCGACTTGATGTCGTCGCCGACGATCGGCAGGTTGGCGTCGATGAACTTCTGTGCCCACTCCGGGTCCGACGCGATGAACACAGGGATGGCATTGACGAATCCCACTCCGGCGTCGAGCGCCGCCTGTGCGTAGAACTTCGTCGCGACTTCCGAGCCGACCGGCAGGTACGAAACCAGAACGTCTGCGTTCGTGTCCTTGAGAACTTGTACGACATCGACGGGTTCTTCAGCCGATTCCTCGACCTCGTCGACGTAGAACTTGCCGAGACCGTCGAGCGTTGGGCCTCGCATGACCTGGATGTCGAGGCTGGGTACTTCGACGAACTCGATCGTGTTGTTCATCCCGGCCCACATGGCTTTCGAGACGTCCTGGCCGACCTTCGTGGCATCGACGTCGAAGGCGGCGACGAACTCGACGTCGCCGACGTGGTAGCCGCCGAGGTCGATGTGCATCAACCCGGGAACCTTGAGGGATGGATCGGCGTCGCGGTAGTACTCGACGCCCTGGATCAGAGAGTTGGCGCAGTTACCGAGTCCTGCGATCGCAACCCGTACTTTGTTGGACATGGTCTTCTCCTCGTTCTGTGAACTCATGCGCCGGCTGTAGCGCTTCGCTCGCCGGCGATGAGTTCGTCGAGCCAGGCGATGTCCGCCTCGGTCGACCGGACCCTTCGCTCCATGAGCGCCATTCGATACCGATCCGGGTTCCTCGTGCTGCTCCGCGCTCCCCGAAAGGAGCGTCGTGCGCCGTGAAGCCGGTCCTGAAGCGCCGTTCTGCGGTCCTCGAGGACCCCGAGGCGGCTCTCCGGTTCGACATATCCGAGAAACGCCAGGCGAAGCTGGAAATCCCGATCCGAGTCGTCGCCAGACTTGGCGAGCATCTCGCCGAACCTGACGCGTCCCGATTCCGTTACCCGATACGCCTTGCGGCGTCCTTCTCCTTTGGCGTCCTCGATGAACCCCTGCTTTTCCAGACGCCGGAGCGCCGGGTAGAGGGATCCAAACGAGACCTGCCAGAAGCCCAGGTCGCCGAGGGCGCGCTTCAGTTCATAGCCGTGTCGCGGCTGTTCACGAAGCAGTCCAAGAATGGCGAAATCGAGCACGTACGGTCTCCGATGTATCGAATCGATATAACTATATCGTTTCGATATAACAACCGCCACTCGCTGTTCACGTCACAGCCTCGCCCTAATCTCGTCATCGTGCCAACCCACGAAGCTCTCGGACGATCCGTCGTCATCGAATCCGGTGCATCCGTCCCCAACCCGTGGGATGGTGCGTCGCTCGTGCTCATCGATGACGCAGTGCTCGCCGATCCGGAAGCGACGATCGACCGCCTCCATCGCGCCTGGTCGGGAAGAGAGCCTGTTGTCATCGAACTCGACGTCGACCCATCGGATCTTCGAACACCCGAGGTTGAATCAAGGGATCCCCACGAGGTGGGGGCGACCTTCGCGTTTCCACTCGAACGCCTCCACTTCCTCGTATGGGCCAACAGCTACGACGCCCGTAACGGTGACCTCAAGTGGTGGTGGTCGGTCAAGGCCGCGGCGATCGGAGCCACGGAGGGAGGGCCCGCAGATGTCTTCCTCCCCGACGGAGCACCCGCCTGGATCGACGGCGGTCCCCGGGGGCCGACCGAAGTGAACGAAGCGGTCGTGCACGCCGAGACCGTGACGTTGGGGCGCCTCGACCCGGCACCGATCGATCAGTCGGTCGACGTGGGCCTCGCTCCGGACCAGGCTGCCGCAGCCAACCACACTTCCGGGCCGGCCCGGATCATCGCTCCCGCAGGATCGGGGAAGACGCGGACGCTCAC
>JAUXCV010000354.1 GCA_030618675.1 Acidimicrobiia bacterium
AGTAGATCAGTAGATGAGATTGCTCTACTGGTGAGACCGTTGCCTCCTGTATCATGCGTGATTCGCTGGAGGAACCGATGACCGAGGGGCATGATGAAGGCAACGTACGACCCGGGCGCCGTGGAGTCGCGCTGGTATTCCGTCTGGGAAGACGCCGGCGCCTTCCGGCCTGAGATCAACCCCGACGGCGAGCCGTACTCGATAGTCATCCCACCCCCGAACGTCACCGGTGTGCTCCACATGGGCCACGCCCTCGACCTGTCGATCCAGGATGTCCTGATCCGGCGGAAGCGCATGCAGGGCTACGCCGCCCTGTGGCTCCCCGGGACCGACCATGCCGGCATCGCGACTCAGAACGTCGTCGAGCGGGAACTCGCCAAAGAAGGCATGAGCCGTCACGACCTCGGTCGAGAACGCTTCATCGAACAGGTGTGGGCGTGGAAGGCGAAATCGGGGAACCGCATCACCGAGCAGATGCGCACCATGGGGTTCTCCACCGACTGGACTCGAGAGCGTTTCACCTTCGACGAGGGGCTTTCCCGGGCGGTTCGCAAGGTCTTCGTCAGCCTCTACAACGAGGGGTTGATCTACCGGGGCAATCGGATCATCAACTGGTGTCCCCGCTGCCACACGGCGATCTCCGAGATCGAAGTCGAACACGAGGACGAAGTGGGCGAACTGACCCACATCAAGTACCCGTTCGTCGAAGGAGACGGACATATCACCGTCGCAACGACTCGCCCGGAGACCATGCTCGGTGACACCGCCGTTGCCGTTCACCCGGATGACGACCGCTATCGCGACGCGGTGGGCCGCATGATTCGCCTCCCACTCCTCGACCGCGAGATCCCGGTGATCGCCGACGAAGGCGTCGAACTCGAATTCGGGACGGGCGCCGTGAAGGTCACCCCCGCCCACGATCCGCTCGACTTCGAGATCGGGCAGCGGCATGATCTCGAAGAGATTCAAGTGATCGACACCGAAGCTCGCATCACCCGGCACGGCGGACCGTTCGCCGGACAGGACCGGTTCGAGGCCCGCGAGGCCGTCCGATATGAACTGAAGAAGCGGGGCTTCCTCGAGCGCATCGACGACCACCATCATTCGGTCGGTCACTGCTCACGCTGTGGAACCGTGGTGGAGCCCATGCTCTCGCTCCAGTGGTTCGTCAAGGTCAAGCCGTTGACGATCCCCGCCATCGAGTCGGTGAAAGAGGGACGAACCCGGTTCATCCCCAAGCGTTGGGAGAACAGCTACTTCCACTGGATGGAGAACCTCCGCGACTGGTGCATCAGTCGGCAACTGTGGTGGGGCCACGCGATCCCTGCGTGGTACTGCGACGACTGTAACGAGGTGATCGTCACGGAAGACGACCCGACCGCTTGCCCGTCATGTGGAGGTACGGCGCTGACCCCGGACGAGGACGTGCTCGATACGTGGTTCTCGTCACAGCTCTGGCCGTTCTCAACCATGGGATGGCCCGAAGAGACCGACGACTTCGCCAAGTACTACCCGACCACGGTCCTTGTCACCGGATTCGACATCATCTACTTCTGGGTGGCGCGCATGATGATGATGGGTCTCTACTCCACAGGAATGGAGCCGTTCACCGACATCTCGATCCATGGGCTCATCCGCACGCCGGACGGTCGGAAGATGTCCAAGTCATCCGGAAACGCCCTCGACCCGCTCGAGCTCGTTGAGCAGTACGGCGCCGATCCGGTCCGACTCTCCCTCATCCAGGCCGCGGCGCCGGGTCACGACATCCCGTACGACGAGGCGTGGACGGACGCCGCGCGACGGTTCGGGAACAAGCTGTGGAACGCTCTGCGGTTCGCGGTCGAGCACATGGACATCAACGATGTTCCCGTCGACGGCGGCTATCCCGAGGATCCCGGTCCCGAAGATGCATGGATCCTTGAGAGACTCTCTCACGCCACGACCGAGTTCGATCGCCTCTTCGATGAGTATCGGTTCTCCGACGCATACGGCCTGCTCTACAACTTCGCATGGGCCGAGGTCTTCGACTGGTATCTCGAGATGGCGAAGGCATCGGCGAGCGATGAGGCTCGCGCTCCCGTCACCCGGGCGACGCTCGGTGTGGTGCTGCGCGATCTCCTCAAGCTCTTCCATCCGGCCATCCCGTTCCTCACCGAGGAACTCTGGGGTGAACTCGGCGACGGGAGCCTCCTGATCGGTGCCTCGTGGCCGACACCGCCTGCGGTGAACGGCCCAGAGGAGATGGCCACGCTGCAAGATCTCATCGCGAGGCTTCGTCGATTCCGCTCGGAGCACCAGATCAGCCCGAAGACACCGATCGACATCACGGTCAACGATCCGGACGGCTTGGTCGAAGCGTGGTGGGCCGAGCATCTCGAGTCCCTCGCAGGCTGCACCG
>JAUXCV010000348.1 GCA_030618675.1 Acidimicrobiia bacterium
GCGATCGAGTACCTCGGGGAGGAGGGCGTTGTCGCCCTGCTCATCGAAGGAGGCCCCACCATCGCAGGCGCAGCCTTGCGAGCCGGCCTTGTCGACCGGATCATCTTCCACTTCGGAGCGAAGCTGGGCCTTGGCACGGGATTGCCCGCCGTCACA
Source organism: Acidimicrobiia bacterium (assembly GCA_030618675.1). Lineage (GTDB taxonomy): Bacteria > Actinomycetota > Acidimicrobiia > Spongiisociales > UBA5794 > JAHEEL01. Next base: position 157 of record JAUXCV010000348.1, read on the forward strand.
GGCACGTTCGAAACGATCAAGGACGCTCAAGCGGTGACGATCGAGCAGGTGACGGCAGTCGGTACGGATATCAGAGTTGAAGTGACAATCGAAAGAGAGATGTGATGTTCACCGGAATCGTCAGCGAACTCGGTACTGTCGGCGCCGTAGAGGGCACCGACGGGGGTGCCGTGTTCGGGGTCGACGCACCGGCCACCTGCGTTGGTCTCACCATCGGTGACTCGATCGCGGTCAACGGAGTATGCCTCACGGCGATCTCCGTCGAGGGGGTCCGGTTCACCGTCGAGGCCATCTCAGAAACGTTGCAGCGCACCAATCTTGGAGACCTGGAGACCGGGTCCTCCGTGGATCTCGAACGACCTGTGGAGGTCGCCGGCGGCCGCTTCGACGGTCACGTCGTACAGGGGCACGTCGACGGAGTGGGTGTCGTCCTCCGGATCGACATCGAGGGATCGTCGAAGCGTCTTCGCATCAGCACACCGTCCGCTCTAGCACGCTATCTCGTTGAGAAGGGGTCGGTCACGGTTGACGGTGTGAGTCTGACGATCACGGCGGTGTCGGCCGTAGCGTCCGACGAACCCTGGTTCGAGATAGCCCTGATCCCCTTCACGCTGGATGTCACTGTCCTGGGCCAGAGGGCAGTAGGAGATCGAGTGAATCTCGAAGCAGACATCCTTGCCAAGTACGTAGAACGACTGATGGAGGCACGCGGATGAACTACGCGACGATCGAAGCAGCGATCGCGGCGGTGGCACGTGGGGAGATGGTCCTCGTCGTCGACGATGAGGATCGAGAGAACGAAGGCGATCTGATCGTTGCCGCCGAGAAGGTGACTGCACAGCACATCGCGTTCATGGTGAGGTACACCAGCGGTCTGATCTGCCTGCCGATGATGGGAGAGCGACTCGACGAACTCGGATTGCCCCTCATGGTGGTCGAGAACACCGACTCGCACAAGACGGCGTTCACCGTGTCGATCGACTTCGCCGACGGCACGACCACGGGAATATCCGCGTCCGATCGGGCAAGGACGATTCGCGCCGCAGCGGACCCGTCGGCGACGGAGACGCAGTTCCATCGACCGGGCCATGTGTTCCCTCTCCGCTATCAAGCGGGCGGAGTGCTTGTCCGACCCGGTCACACCGAGGCGGCCGTCGATCTTGCCCGTCTGGCGGGACTCACTCCCGCCGGTGTCCTCTGTGAAGTGGTCAACGACGACGGCAGCATGTCAAGAGGCGAATCTTTGATGACGTTCGCCGACGAACACGGCATCGCGATCGTCACCATCGAAGATCTGATCTCGTACCGGTGGCGTGAGGAGGCACTGGTGACGCGGGAGTCCGAAGCTTCGATCCCCACGGATCTCGGTGACTTCCGAGCGATCGGGTACAGGTCGAAGGACACCGGTTCGGAGCACATCGCTCTCGTGCTCGGTGACGTAGCGGGCCGAGAAGAAGTCTTGACACGACTCCATTCGGTCTGCCTCACCGGAGACGTCTTCGGAAGCCTGCGGTGCGACTGTGGGGCCCAGTTGAAGGAATCCATGAGATTGATCGCCGAAGAGGGCGAGGGAGTCATCGTCTACAACCCCACGCATGAAGGCCGGGGGACCGGGCTGATCGACAAGCTTGCTGCGTATCGGCTGCAGGAAGAAGAGGGATTCGATACGGCGGAGGCGAACGAGCAGATCGGGCATCCCGTGGACAGTCGCCACTACGGAGTCGATGCGCAGATCCTCCATGATCTCAAGGTTTCGAGCGTGAGGCTCCTCACGAACAACCCGGAGAAGATCGATCAGCTTCGCATGTTCGGCGTGGATGTCGGGGAGAGAATTCCGCTGTGGATCGGCGAGAACCCGTACAACAGCTTCTACCTCCGGACGAAGGAGACGAAGCTCGGGCATATCGGTTCGACGGCATGACCGAAGGGCTTCGTGGAAGACTCGACGCGACCGACCTTCGTGTCTGCGTGGTGCGTTCCCTGTTCAACCGAACGGTCACCGACGGTCTCCTGGACGGGGCCCTTGCGCTCCTCGACGAAGCAGGCGCCCATGACGTCACCGTGGTCGATGTGGAAGGCGCCTTCGAGACGCCCCTCGTTGCGCAACAGATGGCCCAGGATGGCTACGACGCGATCGTTGTCCTCGGCGCGGTTGTCGAGGGGGAGACCGATCACTACGAACACATCGCTCATCGCACCTCAGAAGGACTCATGCGGGTCATGCTCGACACCGGCGTCCCGGTCAGTTTCGGCATCCTGACCGTCCGCGAAGCCGACCATGC
>JAUXCV010000473.1 GCA_030618675.1 Acidimicrobiia bacterium
TTCGGTGCCTGGAACGCCAGGAACCGCGTGTATCGAGATGCCCGCATCGTCCAAGGTGAGCGAAATGTCTACTACGACGGCCTGCGCGACACAGCCCGTAAGCAACTCCACTCGGCCGACGGAATCAAGACCTACGACGCTCTCAACCAAACCAAGGCGAATGTTTACCTGCGCCTGGTTCAGAACATCGAGAACCGCCGGGCATTCGCTGCTGAACTGATCGAGGACGAGAAGCGTGGGGCGCGAGGCACGTTCCACCGAACGGTCCGCGACACGCTCGTCACGGCGCTCGTTCAGAGCAAGGGGGGCAAGGAACTCCTCGGAAAGGTCCAGGGGAGCCTCAACGACTTCGCCGAACGCATTGGAGAAGTCCGAGCCGCTCTCGAGAAGGGCTCACCCGACCTTGCGCTTGATCGACTGGCGTCGAAGGTCACCGACATTCCGCAGCTGCGGGAGCAACTCAAGATCCTGGGCGGTGAGGCAGCGTCGGCTCTCGACAGACAGCTCAACGGCCTGCTGACCAAGGCGAACACGATCAGGGAAGGCGGCGTCGGGGCAGCCGACGAGGCACTCGCAACGGTCAACGCCATGAGCGCCGAACTCCAGGTTCAGGTCAACGCCGATCGCCGCGCCCGGTCGTCCGCAGAGGAGGCGGGCAACCCGGTCGAGATCTCCGTGCCGGCGGAGGGCGGCACGGAAGCAAGCGCCGACGCTGTTGCCGCGGCCCTCACGAAACTCGTCCTCGAGCAGAGTCCCATGCTCGATCCCGCCCGGCGCCCACAGATGCGGCAGCGAGTCGCGGATCTAATCCAGAAGGACACGCTCGATCACAGTCGTGAGATCCGGACCGCCCTGGGTCAGAAGATCGTCACGTGCAAGGCTGAATCCGTGGAAGCCTATCTCCGAGCAGCCTCGACGCTCGGACGCGACACGACCATCCCGGATGGTGAGGTCCAGTTCTTCGTCTGCTACCTGAAGCCACAGGACAGCCCGATCTACGCCTTCATCGTCGAGATTGAAGGGGAAGAGACCGAAGAAGAGGGCGACGAGGACGCACCGTGGGACGAGAGCAGTTCGACATCGACTGCGCCGACGCTCGAAGTGGGACTCGCGATCCCGCCGGGGACCTACAAAGGAACCTTCGACGAGGACGTGGCGATCCCGCTCACGTATGCCGACTACAGGAGCGCTCAAGTCAACGAGGTCTCGATAACCATCGACGAATCCGGCACGATCACTGGATCAGCGCGCTTGCACTTCGATGACATCGAAGCGTTCTTCGGGTGCCCCGCCTACAACCGCTGGACCATCACCATCACCAAGGGACAGCAAATCGGACCGCGGTTGCCGGCTGTGATAAACATCACCGTTCACATGGAGGGCTTGCGCACGACTCCGTGCCACGGTTGCGGCTGCCACGACGAGCGGGACGTCTACGAGTTCACGGAACCGTGGACCCTCGAACTTGCGGCCTACGAGGATGAACAGATCGCCGGGGTCTACGAGGACTTCCCGTTCGCGCTGCACGTCATCGAGGATTGATCGGCTCGTGTTCGGGCAATCGGCTGCTACATGCCGCGCAGAAATGGTCGCCGGGTTCGGCAGCGGCACCGCACGATGGGCAGGCCAGCGACGGTCCAGCCTTCCCAGCAGGAGCCCCACACGCCGGGCAGAATCTGTCACTCGCCACAAGAGCGGACGAGCACGCCGGGCATCGCAGCGACCC
>JAUXCV010000076.1 GCA_030618675.1 Acidimicrobiia bacterium
TGGACACCCGGAGAATGGGTCGTGACCGACGAGCTCGGTGCGTATCTCCGTCCCGACCGGCTCGGAAAGCGATTCGTCGTTCTTTCGAGAGCGGCAGGACTGAGAACCATCACGATCCGAAAGCTTCGCCACAGCCACGCCACCGCCCTGCTTTCAGCCGGAGAGTCGCCAAAGGTCGTTCAAGAACGACTCGGCCACTCCTCGATCAGCGTGACGTTGGACGTGTACTCGGCCGTCCTACCGAACATGCAGCGCGAGGCTGTGGAGCGCCTTGCGGAGATGTTCGACGGACGATAGGCGCCGCATAGGCGCCGCCGAGGCGCACGGTGGGCGCCCACCACAGAGAATGGACACCCTCAGACGCGCTGAAACCCCTGCCGTAGCAAGGGTTTCAGCGTTTGTCTCTCCGGTGGAGCTGAGGGGATTCGAACCCCTGACCCCTTGACTGCCAGTCAAGTGCTCTGCCAGGCTGAGCTACAGCCCCGGAAGATTCGGGATTCTATCAGGCCTCGGACGTAGCAGCGGGTTCGACGAACTCGAACCGCGGGGCGTCGGCCCAGAGCCGTTCGAGGTCATAGAACTCGCGTGTCTCGGCGTCGAAGAGGTGGATGACTAGGTCGCCGTAGTCGAGCAATACCCAGCGACCGTAGTCCGCCCCCTCTCTCCTCACCGGTCGGTCACCGAGTTCGCGCAAGCGCTGTTCGACGTCGTCGGCGAGGCTCCGGACGTGACGGTTGGACGTCCCGGTTCCGATCACGAACACATCGGTGATGACCAGGAGATCCGAGACGTCGAGAAGAGCAACGTCGTTGCCCTTCTTGTCGATGATCGCTTCGGCAGCGGCACGCGCTGCGGTTTCGGCGTGCTGGTTGGCTGGGATAGGGACTCCTTCTGCGAGTGCACCCTGATTCTAGGAGAGAGTTCTCCTTGGTTCAGGACGGTTTCTGATAGAGACGATGTTCGGCCACGTAGTTCAACACAGCGTCAGGAACGAGAAAGCGGATCGATCGACCTTCGGCGACGTGTCTTCTCAACATGGTTCCGGAGAGATCGATCGGCGGCATGTCGAGCCAGGCGATCTCGCGTTGCAGGGCGTTCTCGACGTCTGCACGCTTCACTCCCGGTCGCGGCACCACTGCGATCTGCGCTCGTTCGAGCAACTCGTTCGCTCGGTGCCAGGTAGGTATGCCGCCGGCCGCGTCGGCACCGACGATCAGGACAATGCGTTCCTCATCGAAACTCTCCACGGTGTCGATCGTGACGGTCCAGCCGTCACGATGTACTTCCCGATCGTCGACCGTGAAGTACTCGATTCCTTCGACCGCCAGTTCGGTCATGCGAAGCCGGTGGCGGGCCTCGGATACGCCTTTTCCAGCTTTCTGCCAAGGGCGCCCGGCGGGGATGAACGTGACCGTGTCGACGTTCAGCTGATCGTGAGCGGCCTCGCCCGCCGCAAGATGAGCGAAGTGGAGAGGGTCGAATGTACCGCCGAAGATGGCTCGCATGGCGCCCAGGATACGGAACTCCCAGCACCATGGAGCGCAGCCACAGCGCGCCCGACGGTTCCTTGATGCAGCGCAAGGCGATCAGCGGATCGACATAGCGGTCACCGATGCGCACCGAGAAGTGAAGCGCGATCCTGCCATCGTGAAATCCGATCACACCAACGACGTCTCCAGGTCGGACCCTCTCCCCCTTCTCAACCGATCGCTGGGAGAGATGCGAGTACGACGTTCTCAACCCCCCGTGATCGACCGTGACCGTCCTGTTCCCGACGACCACCCCGCTGAAGGAGACATACCCGTCGCCGGCTGCACGGATCGACGTATCGACGGGAGCAGCGATGTCGATGCCCCAGTGACCGCTGTATCGGCCGGTCGGCAGGAACCCGCGAACGACTTCGCCCGACACGGGCCAGGCCAGCGCGGCGCACGAAGGTGAAGCGATCGAGGTCGCCATCAGGACGGCTGCGAGAAACAGAATCACGGTGCTCCATCGCCGTCACCGCACCAACAACCTACCGGACAAGGTGGTCCCTGTGAAGGGTCCCGTCATCCATCCGGCCACGGACCGGGTGACGAGCCATCTGGGGAAGCGCCTAGATGAGGACGATCAGATCGTCCCGGTGAACGGCGGCGCCGCCCGCGACCGATGTGTGCCGGCCGAGAACGTCGCGCAGTGTCGAACCTGCGAGTCCGGCCAATCCCTTTCCGATCAGTCGACCGGCGTCGTCATGGATCTCGACGGCATCACCCCGCGAGAATTCGCCCTTCACCCCAACCACACCGGCAGCGAGAAGGGAACGGCCACCATCGACGAGCGCTGCAACGGCACCCTCATCAACCGTGAGGACACCAAGCGACGGGAGACTGAACGCGATCCACAGTCGCCTCGCTCCGAGACCCGTGGACCGTGGCCCGACCCACGTGCCGACGTCCTCGCCCGCAACTGCGTGTCGAACAGCGTTCGTCTCGATCGCACCGACCACAACGGTCGGGATGCCCGAGAAGGCGGCCATTCGCGCTGCCGCGACCTTCGTGGCAACGCCACCCGATCCGAACGTTCCGGCACTCCCGCCCGCGTCGAGTCCGTCAAGAACCTCATCGGTGTGCCGCACAGCGCTGAGGAGCTCCGGTTCGGCAACGAGGCGCGGATCGTGCGCGTAGAGGCCCGGCGTGTCGGTGAGGATGATGAGAAGCCCTGCATTGACGAGATGAGAGACGATGGCAGCGAGCCGGTCGTTGTCCCCGAACCGGAGTTCGTCGACGGCGACGGTGTCGTTCTCGTTGACGATGGGAACGATGCCGAGGCTGAGCAGGCGATCGAGCGCCGCTCGTGCGTGGAGGTGTGGTTCCCGACCGGCGAGCACGTCTCGGGTCAAGAGCACCTGACCGACGACCAGACCGTGTTTGGCGAACGCCTGCGAGTAGCGCTCGATGAGCTTGCTCTGGCCAACCGCTGCGGCGGCCTGCAGTCCCGGGAGGTCGCCGGGACGGTCGATGATCCCCAGCGCCGGAAGACCGGCAGCGACTGCGCCGGAACTGACGAGCACGGCTGGGTGACCGGCGTCGCGGAGCCAGGAGATCTGAGATGTGACTCGATCGATCGCTTCGGCGTCGATGACGCCTCCGCTCGTCGTCAAGCTGGAGGAGCCGATCTTCACGACGATCGGACGACCCGGTTCGACGGGATATCTCATTGAGTCTCATCCTCGACGGCATCCGGGTCGTATGTGAAGACCAGAGTCCCGATGCGAACATCGTCACCGGGTTGCGCTCCCGCCTCCCGAAGCGCACCGTCGATTCCGGTCCCAACGAGTCGCTTCGACACGAGGTCGGCAGCTTCCGGGTTCGTCAGATCGTCAAGGTTGACGGCCCGTTCAGCGGTCTTCCCTGTGACCACCCACTCGTCGCCCGATCGTTCGATCACGAATGCAGCGCCCAGGGGCCGGTGCAGCACGAAGCTCTCCCTCTCCGGTGCTTCGCGCTGGGCGAGTTCGGTCAGGTCGGCGATTCGGTGCAGCAACTCGGGGACACCTTCACCGGTGGCACCCGATATCTCGAACAGCTCGAGACCCCGCTCGTCCGCCCATGCCGTCTCGTGATCGCCCGGCAGGTCCGCCTTGTTGAGGACGACAACCCGGGGGCGCTCAGCGAGGTCGGGTGAGTGCGACTCGAGTTCGTGGACGAGAACGTCGTACTGGCGTTCAGGCGAGTCGATCTGAAGATCTGAGGGGTCGAGCAGCACGACCAGGACACGCGCACGTTCCGTATGTCGAAGGAACTCGTGACCGAGCCCCTTGCCCTCGGCCGCTCCCTCGATGAGGCCGGGGATGTCGGCCAGCACGAACTCGCGTCCGTCGATGGAGACCACTCCGAGATGGGGGATGAGGGTCGTGAACGGATAGTCAGCGATCTTCGGCTTCGCTGCGGACACGCTCGCGACGAGGGTGCTCTTCCCCGAGTTCGGGAAACCGATCAGTGCGCCGTCGGCGACCAGTTGTAGCTCGAGGAGGAGCGTCCGGTCGTCGCCGTACTCCCCTTGTTCGGCGAACGAAGGAGCTCTCCGATCCGGTGTGACGAAGGAGGCGTTTCCGCGGCCCCCGCGTCCACCCTCAGCAACGACGAGGCGCTGGCCCGGTTCGACGAGATCGGCGATCAACAGCCCGTCCTCATCGCTCACGACCGTGCCGAGCGGCACGATGAGTTCGAGGTCATCCCCTTTGCGCCCATGCCGAAGCTCGCCTTCGGCGTGTTGGCCGTCGCCGGCCTTCCAGTGCGGCTTGCGGTCGTATCGCAGCAGTGTGCCGATTCCCGCGTCGGTGGTGAGCACGACGGCGCCACCCCTCCCCCCGTTTCCGCCGTTCGGCCGACCCACCGGCTTGCCCTTCCGCTTCTGGAACGAGGCAACACCTGCGCCGCCCGCGCCACCGCGAGCGAACAGACGAACAGAGTCGACAAAGGAAGCCATGGGGGAACAGTAGACCAGTAGAGCAGTAGAGCAGTAGAGCAGTGGCTTTCTGGATCACATGCCCGTGAATCCGCTCGTGCGTGCCGGACACGACAGAGGGGCGGCTCTGTGGAACCGCCCCATCTGATCTACTGATCTACTTGATCACTGATACTTGGCGGCGGCCGCGCTTCGTGCCGTATTGCACTCTGCCTGGGATCATCGCGTAGAGCGTGTCGTCACCGCCGCGACCAACGTTGTTGCCGGGGTGGATGCGCGTGCCGCGCTGCCTGACGATGATCGCACCGGAGTTGACGACCTGGCCGTCGAACACTTTCGGTCCGAGCCTCTGTGCTGCAGAATCGCGACCGTTCTTGGATGAGCCGCTTGCCTTGGTCTTGGACATCTCAGCCCTCCTTCTTCTCGGTCTTCGCCTCGGAGTCGGCCGACTTCTTGTCAGTCTTCTTCGTTTCGGCTTTCTCGTCGGAATCAACCGGCTTCTCCGCTGCCTTCTTCTTGGCGGTGGGGAGGTCGATCTTCTTCACCTCGAGGCGGGTGTACTTCTGACGGTGGCCGGCACGGCGCCGATATCCGGTCTTGTTCTTGTACTTGAAGATGTCGATCTTCGGACCGGTAGAGGCACCGACAACCTCGGTGGTAACGGTCAGCTTGTCAAGAGCGTCACGGTCCGAGATGACGCTGCCGTCGTCGTTCACGATGAGGAGCGGCGTGAACGTCACCTCCCCTTCGTCCTTGATGCGCTCGATGTCGAGAACGTCACCTTCTTGAACTTTGGCCTGCTTGCCGCCGGCGCGAATGATGGCGTACATGATCCTTCAATACTTGTGGTGGACGAGCCGACTCTCTCGGCGCGGTCATACGCCTCGCGTGCGAAGCGCCCGGTCATGATAGCGGAACGAGACCCTATGACCAGGGCCGTCTAGGACTCGTCGACGTCTTCCGGATCGACCGTGATCGGAACTCCGGTCGTAGCGGCTTCTTCGTGCAGAAGAACACCCCGCCCGTTGCAGCGCGGGCAGATCTCGGAGAACGACTCGAGAAGACCGGCCGATACGTTCTTGCGGGTCATCTCAACCAACCCGAGGTTCGACACGTCGAAGACCTGCGTACGCATCTTGTCCTTCGCCAGGTGCTCCCGCAGCCGGAGAAGCACAGCGTCCTGGTTCTTCTGGATCTCCATGTCGATGAAGTCGATCACGATGATCCCTCCGATGTCCCGGAGCCTCAGTTGGCGAGCGATCTCCTCGGCGGATTCGAGGTTGTTCTGAAGAACGGTGTCCTCGAGGTTCGAATGACCGACGTACCTACCCGTGTTCACGTCGATGACGGTCAGCGCCTCGGTACGGTCGATGACGACGTGCCCACCGGAAGGGAGCCAGACCTTGCGATCGAGCGCCTTGCGGAGCTGATCTTCGACGTGGAATCGCTCGAACAACGGGAGTTCGTCGCCGTACAACTGAACCTTCTCGATCAGATCTGATCCGGTGCCTCCGAGATAGGAGAGGATCTGGTCGTGCGTGGAGCGGTTGTCGACGATCAATCGCTTGAAATCCCGGGTGAAGTGCTCGCGGATCACACGGATGACGAGCGGCGGCTCCTGGTAGATGAGCGAAGGGGCAGAAGCCGTCTTCATATCCTTCTCGATCCCGGTCCAGATCTCGCTCAGCCGGTCGATGTCCGACTTGATGTCTTCGGGCGTTGCGCCCTCAGCCGCTGTGCGGACGATCACGCCCATCCCCTCGGGACGGAACTCGGCAACGAGCTCACGCAGTCTGCGCCGTTCTTCGTCGGGTAGCCGTCGCGAGATGCCCCTCACCTGCGCATCGGGGGCAAGCACCAGATAGCGCCCCGCCAGGCTGACCTGGTTCGTGAGACGCGCGCCCTTGTGGCCCATGGCATCCTTGACAACCTGCACGAGGACCGGATCGCCCGGTGCGAGCGCGGATTCGATGCGCTTCGGCTTGCCATCCAGGTCGTAGGCGCCGTAGTTCACGTCCCCGGCGTACAGAACACCGTTCTTGCCACCGCCGAAGTCGATGAACGCCGCCTCCATCCCGGGGAGGACGTTGCGGACCTTGCCGAGATAGACATTGCCGACGAGGGAACGCTTGTCGGAGCGAGCCACGTAGTGCTCGACAAGAACCGGGCCCTCGAGAACGACGATCTGCGTCTGGTGGGGCATGGAGCGCACGAGCATCTGCTTGCGCGCTGTATCTGGGGGTGGGGCGACCTCAACGTGAGCCGGTCGACGTCGACGCCGCTGATCGGTGCGCTTCTGCTGCTGCTTTCTCGGCTGTCGCTTCTGCTTCGCCGGTTCCTTGGTGGTCGGCGCCTCAGCGGTCGAGAATCGGCGGACGGTGACAGCTTCGCCGCCGACCGTGCGCACCGTGCGCTCCTCTGTCGCAGATCCGCGACGCACCACGCGCGCGGATTTCTTCCGGAACAATCCCATCGGTGAACTCCTTCGAGGTGCCCGGGATCCGGCGAGGTTCGTGCACGAATGGTTTCAACGTGAGGTCGGGCATGACGGAGTCTCGGTGATCGATCGTCGCGAGGTGCCGGTAGACGTTGAGCATGCGCGTGTGCTTCTCTGTGGTCCCAGGTCGGAAACGGCGACCGCGCTCTGCGATCGTCTGCAAGCGAGAGTAGCGGCACAACCGCTCTACCCCACGGCAATTGCTCCGCCGACGGGACCTATCGATAGCTGCAAGCTTCAAGATTCAAGATTTGAGCCGCAAGCTGCAAGACGGGAGACGAGCCTCTCGCTTCAGACCCGATCTTGAGGCTTGCAGCTTGAAGCAGACGGCTTCGCTCTACTCAGCTACACAGCTACTCAGCTACTCAATCCGAATTCTTCCTGCCTTGCTTCGTCCGGGT
>JAUXCV010000439.1 GCA_030618675.1 Acidimicrobiia bacterium
CACCACGGCGGCACCAACGACCACGGCCCCTGCCACAACGCTTGACACGCCTTCACCGACGACAGTGGCTTCGGAGGTTCCCCGAATAATCTGGAGGGGGCCGATCGATCCGATCGCGATGACACTCGATCCTCCAACGGTGCCTGCAGAGATCGGCGTCGTCGATGTCGCAGTCACGGGCCGCTCATACGACAGCTTCTGGGTGGCGGTGTGCGCCGGCGCCCGGGGGATCGTGAATCCGGACGATTGGTCTGTCCCGGACGACATGGAGGTTCCCGGCGAGTTCTGTGGCGATGTGTCGATTGACAACGGAACCGTCGTCAATCCGACGACCGACGATGAGTGGTTCCGGGCGATCTTGAGGGTACCGATCGACGCCCAGGCTATCGAAGACGGCGGAGTCGTCATCACCGCCGGAGACCTCTGGAGTCCACTGCGCGGCAACGTGCTACTTCGGGTTGGGCCGGACGATGAGTTGTCCGCTTGGGAGTGGCTCTATCAGCACCAGTACAGCACCACGGTTCTAGAGAGCATCATCACGGATTGGGGCGCCTTCGAGGCCGGCTTCAACACCACCTACCAAGAACACGAGAACTGCGACCAGGCCTACGCGGCCGCCGAAGAAGCAATGCGCGAATCCTGGGACATTGAGTGGGACAGCGAGACACAGGAGAAGCCCGGTCATGAATACGATCGCTTGATCGCCCGGTACCTTGCGAGCCAGCGATGGCTCCAAGTGAACGGATGCCCGGGAGCCGGAGACTTCTCTTTCAGCGTCGAGTAGCGGTCACACTTCGATCGCACGCCCATGTCGAAACCCATGGACGACGCAACGTGCCGGTTTGGACGGTCGGTCGGTGTTCTGTGGCACGGTGGAGGCTTCCCGCATCCGCAGGCCACTGAACTCACGTCGGTCCACTCGCTGAATCCGCTGGCATTGACGGATCAGGCATGCTCGACCCTCCGACGCCCGCTGCAGCAACAACAGCACGACGTCGAGGACGAACAGGACTCGACGGAAGTACAACTCACATCTCGTGGGCCCGGCAGGACTCGAACCCTCGCCCCCTCACCAACACACACCCGGACCCGCACCAAGAAACCACACCGGTCGACAACAGCAAGGCAAACAACCGACACGACACACGGCACGACGTCGAGACCGAACAGGACTCGACGGAAGTACAACTCACATCTCGTGGGCCCGGCAGGACTCGAACCTGCGGCCAAGCGATTATGAGTCGCCTGCTCTAACCAACTGAGCTACGGGCCCGTATCTCTTCACCTCCGGATCTCTTCCTCCCCCTCAGGGGGAGGTGCCGAGCGCAGCGAGGCGGAGGGGGTCAGGGACTGCAGGCTACCGCCCAATCGTCCGGTGCCGGGCCATCCTGTAGCACGCTCGAACAACCACACCGACGCCTGAACCACCGATTTCGGTTCCGGCCAGTCCGACGGTCATCTACTGCGACTAGATTCGGGAGCGTTCCGTCCACGCTTAGAAGGGTGCCCTCATGAAGGTCAACATCGACTACCGACCGTCCTACGCCACCGCCAAGGTCGCTCTCGATCCAGGCGAAGACATCGTCGTCGAAGGCGGCGCCATGGTCGCCATGTCGTCGGACCTGGAACTGCAGACCAAGGCCCGCGGCGGCTTCCTCAAGTCACTGGGCAGAGCGACGTTCGGTGGTGAGAGTTTCTTCCTCAACACCTACTCGGCGCCCGCATCCGGCGCGATGCTGTATCTGGCCCCGGCGCTGCCCGGCGACATGAAGGTTCTCGAACTCTCCAATGAGACGCTCATGGTGCAGAGCGGTGGCTACATCGCATCATCACCGGCGCTCAACGTCGACACGAAGTGGAGCGGAGCGAAGACGTTCTTCGCCAGCGAGGGTCTCGTCATGTTGAA
>JAUXCV010000245.1 GCA_030618675.1 Acidimicrobiia bacterium
CCGGCGATCGGGCGACTGTACGCCACACCATCTCGCACCCGCGTCATGAGCTCGGGTGACGACCCCGCAACCGAGACCGAACCATGGCGGACGAAGTACATGAACGGTGATGGATTGACGAGCCGTAGCGCCCGGTAGACGGCGAACGCGTCCCCATCGAACGCAACCTCGAAGCGGATCGACGGGACGATCTGGAATGCGTCACCCGCGTTGATGTGCTCGATCGATCGGCGAACCGCAGCGCAGTACTCGTCCCGACTCGTGTTGGCTTCGGAAGCTGCGATATCGTCGAACGATGGGCGGGCTGCGAGGGATCGGACGGTCACCCGCGACAATCGCGCGACATCGCTTCTGATCGCCTCGACCGCCTCGTCATAATCGCGGGCCGGATCCTCTCCGACGATGACGTTTCGAATGATCAGGATCGTGTCTCGGAGACGATCGATCGCGGCGAGTCCCCCGCCGACGTGCCACACCATCTCGGGAAGACCGCGATCATCGGGTGGAGCCTCGGCCAGGGCTTCGACATACCGGACGATGTCATACGCCAGGTAGCCGACGAAGCCGCCGTGGAGCGGTGGCGTCTCTCCTGGAAATTCGCATTCCGGAGCGTCCGGTGTGCGGAATCGGGCAAGCAGCGACTCCAACACGTGAAGCGGATCACCGTCCGGAAGGTCGATCTCGGCGCCCACCGCCTCGGTCACGCCGTTCCTGGCGATCAGGGTGAACACGGGGTCCCATCCCACGAACGACCAGCGGGCCCATCGCTCACCACCCTCGACAGACTCGAGCAGGAAACCGTCGTCGTCGCCGACGAGCGCTTCGAACACCGACACCGGCGTCTCCCGGTCACCGAGGACCTCGGTCGCCAGCGGGACAACCGTGTACCGCTCGGCCAGTTCGAGGAACCGTTCTTTCGTCAGCGATATCTGCATGCGTCCACGTTAGAGCTGTTCGGTCATCGGCACGGAAGCACCCGCCTCATGGATCAGGAAGAAGAGAGGCTGTCGAGACCAAGCCAGTCGAGCATGTCCGAGAAGTACCCGGACAGGTTCGCGATCCTGCCGGTGATCATCAGCAATCCGAACACGGCGAGGAGCAGGCCGGAGACGACGGTGATCACCGTGAAATGGCGCTTCACCCAGTCGAACGCCGAGAAGGCCTTCACGAGCAGCAACGAGGTCAGCAGGAAGGGGATCCCGAGACCGAGCGAGTAGAAGAACAGAACGAGCATCCCCTGGCCGACCGTGTCCGAGGTTGATCCGAGGAGCAGCGCCGATGCGAGAAAGGGTCCGATACAGGGCGTCCAACCGAAGGCGAATGCGGCGCCCATCACCGGCGGTCCGAAGTAGCCGAATCTCCTGGCGCTGTGAGACTCCACTCTCCGCTCGCGCATGACGGGCATGAGCCACGACGGGGTCCACACGGCCGTGATGGCGATGAAGAGGCCCATGGCCACGATGACCCATCCAGCGACGATGCTGAACACAGGACGCGCGAGCAGCGACGATATCGACGTGGCCGTCGCACCAAGACCAACGAAGACCGCCGTGAAGCCGAGCACGAACAAGCCCGTCATTCCGACGACGCGCCGCATCGACACATCTCCTTCGGAGAGTTCCTGCATCGAGTAGCCCGACATCAGAGAGATGTAGCCGGGGAGCAACGGGAGCACACACGGCGACAGGAACGATGCTGCGCCCGCGAATACCGCGGCGACAAGATTGACTTCGGTCAACAGAACCTCCGGACGGCCACAGTGAACGAGAACGGTAACGGTGCCCGGATTGTTCCCGATCGGAATTCGACCGCTCCGGCGGTAGGCTCCCAACGTCCCACCGATCCCCACCTTTCACGAATGCCCATCCCACAGATTCTCAACCCCACGAAACCATTCTCGCCGTCCGATCGCAGGATCGTCTTCCTGCTGGGGATCGTTGCGTTCATCGCGGGGTACGGCGGGGCACAGATGGCCCACACCCTCCCCTATGCACGTCTCTCTCTCGGCCTGACCGAGGGGAACATGAGCATCATCTTCGCGATCGTCCGGGCTGTGTCGCTCTTCGGTGTGGCGTTCTCCATCGTCGCTGATCGCAAGGGGCGCAAAGACCCGCTGATCGTCGCGTTCGGTCTCCTCTCTCTCGGAAGCCTCCTCACCGCATTCGTCCCGTCCACCGTTGTGTACGTCGCGTCTCAGTCGATCGTTCGGGTTGCGGTCATTGCCATCGCCGCACTCGGAATGGTCCTCCTTGCCGAGGAACTGTCGCCGGGAATTCGCGCGTACGGCATGGGCCTCTACGGACTAGCCGGCTCGCTCGGTGTCGGCACCGGTCTTCTGTTGCTGCCGATCGCCGAACGGGCAGATACCGGATGGCGCATCCTGTTCGCTCTCACCGGCCTCGGACTCCTCGCTATCCCGATGCTCCTCCGCTTCCTTCCCGAGAGCAGGGCCTACAAGCCCGGTCGTTCGATCTCGTTCATCGCAGCGCTCAAGATGGGCCTCGGACGGCACTTCTGGCCGCTCGCCGGTGTGTCGTTCTTCGTCTCGGCGTTCTCCGCTCCGGCATTCGACTTCGTTCTCGAGCGTTTGATCAACGATCTCGTGTGGGAAGCCAGCGCGGCTCGCTTCCTCCTCATCGCCGCAAGCGGCCTCGGGGCTGTCGGGTTGCTTGTCGGCGGCCGGATGGCCGACAACACGGGCCGCCGTCCGACGGCCGCGATCTCTCTCGGCATCGGACTCGTCGGCGGTCTCGGGTTCTACCTCCTCGATTCCGGATGGTTCCTCGCCGGTTCGATCTTCCTCGCCACGCTGGGGGCCACGATGCTGACGCCCTCGCTCGGTGCGCTCAGAGCCGAACTGTTCCCGACGCGTGTCAGAGCCACATCGGCAGCCTGGGTGACCAACGCCGCCATCCTCGGCAGCATCACCGGCTTCCTCATCGGTGGCGTTCTCATCGACCGGATCGGCTTGCCGCTGACGGTGGCTTCTCTCGGCTCCGGCCTCTTGATCTCGATCTTCCTGGTCCTCAGGCTTCCCGAGACGAAGGGGATGGATCTGGTCCGTTCCGGGCGAAGCGATTCGAGTACCACCACCACAGACTCGTAACCCGAACGAGCATCAGCACCACGATCGCGGCCCACACTCCCACGAGACCGAATCCGAGCGGAATCACGGCCAACAGGAAGCCGATGGCCGCTACGCCCGCCGCAAGCGTGCTCCCGGCCAGGAAACCGAACGCCGCCGCGCCGATGGCGATGCCGTCCCACACGAAGGCGAAGCTGTTGATGGGCTGCATCACGATGAGGATGGGGAGGATCGACGCGAACGCCAGCACCACCGCTTCGTCCG